>CACXUA010000029.1 GCA_902770725.1 uncultured Bacteroidales bacterium
TGTGTCGTCCACTATGGCTGCCTCGTTCAAGAGCTCAGGCGCCTCGCTCCTCACCCGCACTTCGAGTCCGGCATGATGCCCGTCTTTGGTCCTCAGCCAGGGCTTTGTCTTGAACTCGAACGTCGGGCTGAAACGGTGGAGAAGGGTGTCGATGGTGCCTCGCTCGTAGTCGTGGCGCTGCGCATTCAGCGTGGCATCAATCCTGAAATCAAGGTAGAACTGCCCCCACTCCTTCTGCCCCAAGCCGTATTTAAAGTCTGCCCAAAAGGCGTTTGTGTTGTCGATGTAATGCGCCAGATGACTGTTCGTGCGGTCGAAGACCTGCTGATACTCCGTCACGCTGGGCAGCAAGTCGATGGGGTTAGAGAAGCTTGAGTCGGCATTCGCCAGGCGGTCCAAGCGATAGATGCTCTCCTGTTCGCGCCGATTGCTGTGGTTAAAGCTATAGCCAAGCAGCAATTGGCGATAATGTTCGCCAAGGGAGAACGTATACTGGACGAAGGGATTGAGTTCGAACTTGCTGCGAGGCGGGGCGTCGATGTATTGGTGGCGAAAGAAGGAAGGCTCGTTCGATCCGTTGGCACGCATTTCCTGACGCGAGAACTCCTGCCTTTTGTTCTCCTTGTAGCTGGCGTTTATGCCGAAGTTCAGGAAGTCGCCCGTGCCCTTTATCTTCACTGTCTCGAACAGGCCGGCGTTTGTCTCGATGTCGTGCCCCGTGCCTTTGCTCTCGCGAAGCTGGCGGTTGATGAGTGTGTCGCGCAGGTTGGGGCGTGGAGATGTCGGGGAGAAGAGGTCGTCGAGCAGTTGGTGGCTGACCTCGACAGGCGCAGAGAAGAGGGCCGACGTGCTGCCGGAGGCGTTCCGGAAGTAGCGGTAGCTGGCATCGGCTGTTGCCATTGTCCGCAGTCGATTGCCGTTATGGATGAATCGGTTCCACAACGAGACGTCCCACGCTTCGTTCTTCATGTTGCCGAAGCCATAGTCGTAGGTGTCGCCGTCGGGCAGGAAGGTTTGCGTCGTGGTGCGCGTGTCCTGCCATTCCTTCGCGTGATGCGCCTCGACATAGACAAAGTAATCGCGCTTCTTGTCGTCGGACATCAAGTTGACATCCACGCGGGCCATCTCGTTGCGGCTCAGTTTGCCGGACCTGTCGGGCTGCCATCCGTCGCCCCAGACCATGTCGCCCGAGCCTTCGTCGTTCAGGTTGTTGGCCTTGGCAAAGAAGCGTATGTTCGACCGCTCGTCGCTTCGCATGGCGAAGAGGCGTGCCAGGTAGGGCGTCTCGTCCTGCCGAAGTCCCGCTCCGGCCTCGATGTTTGCTATCCAGCCGACCATGTATTCGCGCTTCAGACGCACGTCGATGACGTGGTGCTGACTGCTCTCGTCGGTTCGTCCGAGCCATTCATTCTCCTCGGTCTGCTTGTCATAGACGGCCACATCCTTCACCGTGTAGGCCGGCAGGTTCTCGAGCATGAGCTTCCGACTGCCTTTGAAGAGGTCCTTGCCGTTGAGCAAGAGGTCGTCCACGAACTTGCCGTTGTGGTAGATTCGCCCGTCGCTCTTGAGCTCGACGCCCGGCAACTGCTTCAACAGGGCGTCGAGCATCGAGCCTTCCGCCAGTTGGAACTGGCTGGCATCGTACACGACGGTGTCGCCCCTGAAGTAGAATCGGACGCGCGATGCCTTGACGGTCACCTCCTGCAGGGTCTTCGAAATCTTGTGCAGATAGAAGGGCGAGACGTAGCGCGACGTTTCCCGTCGGCCGACTTTGTCCACCACATAAGTATAGCAGACAGTCCGATAGTCGTCCATCGAAACGCGGAAAATGTAGTGACGGGGCAGGGCAGGCACCTCGATGTTGAAGCGTGCCACGTCGTAGTCCACTTCCTTGCCACTCCCGTCGTAGTAGAAGGCGGACTGCCTGGCACGCACCGAGTCGATGAGCGTGCTGTCCTCGGCGAGGAGTTCCACCTTCGCGTCCATCAGGTACTCGCGCGAACTGGCATCAAAGACCGTGCCGGAAAGCTTGATGGTGCGTGGCTTGTAGCGCGTATCGTACTGCACAAAGACCTGCTTCTCCTTGACTTTCACCTTGACGGGCTGTCCCGAGCAGAGTCGTTTGATGGCGTCCATCATCGAGAGACCATTGAGGCTGGCGTGGACGGGCAACGTCTCGAGGTCGTTTGCGATGAAGTTAATGGTGTATTCCGTCTGCATGTCGCGGAGGACGGCAAGTGCATAGGCAAGCGATTCGCCACGGAACGTCAGGTCACGAGCCGAGAGACTGAGGGCGAAACTTATATATATAATAATGTATAGGATGAGTCGTTTCATCGCTTGCCCTCCTTCTTCTCGTCCGATTCAACGTAGAGGATGTTGAGGTCCTGCGTGATGCGGAAGCCGTCGAACATGTTCATCATGTCCACAAACTCTCTGAGCGTGTGCGAAGTACGGCAGGTGATGAAGAGTCGCAGGTGTGCCGGAGCCTTGTCTCCCCAGATGACCTGTCGCTCGTAATGCCTGCTGACGACGGCCAGGATGCTGTCCAGGCGGATGTTCTCGAAACGGAAGATGGTGTCGCCATCCTGCACGTCGTAGTAGAAACGCTCAGTCTTGACAGCCGTCGTATCTGTTGTCTGTTGTCCGTTGTCCGTTGTCGTCTTATAGAAGAAGGCACGATAACTGGCCAGCGACATGATGCCTAGGAAGGCGATGGCAGTGAAGATGGCGGCTATTCGGACCCTCTCCCGGCCTCTCCCTTGTAGGGAGAGGAGTAGTTTGTGCTGCCATTTGTATTCACGCCTCTCCCTACAAGGGAGAGGTCGGGAGAGGGTCTTCTGCCACGCCTCCTCTGTATCCGGCTCCTTATCAAGTTCCGCCATCATCGCTTCGAGTTGCTCGTCGGAGTAATTCTCCGGGTGTTCCTGCATGTCGAAGAACAGCTTCTTATCGTCTAAGGGGTTCATAAGCTCTTCGGATTAAAGTGTTTCTTGACTTCCGTGATGGCGTGCGAGAGGCGTTTCCATACGGCAACCTTGCTGATGCCCTCGGCCGCGGCAATCTCCTCGTAGCTGTAACCTTCCGTGAAACGTAGGTTGAAGATGCGCTGCTCGCGTTCCGAAAGATGGCTGGTGGCGAACTCCACGATGTCCTCCAGCCAGTCGTCTTCAATGTCGGCCCCCTCCCCGCTCCCCCTTTGGGGGAGTGCTTTTGTAAGTTTTTCGTGGCGAAGTCGCTTCAGGCAACGGTTCCTGACGCTCGTCATCAAGTAGCGCTCCTCCGTTCCTGGCACGAGAACCGTTTCGCCACGAAGCAGGCTTTCGAAGATGTCCTGACAGACATCCTCGCTCTCCTGCACGTCGTAGAGCAGGGTGCGCGCCACCCTCTGCATCCGTGCGTAGTGCTGCATGAACAGCCTCTTTACGGCCTCGCGTTCCATCACGTCTTTACTTATAATACCCCTCAAAGGCAGAAAAAACTAACCCTGAAAGCAAAAATTTATACAAAGGTACGAAATTATGGGCATTTTGACGTGTTTCGTCACTCTATTTCCGCTGACAGATAACGATTTTTAACAACGGAAGTTGCCCAATTTGGGCTGATTAAGAACCCAACACAGCGAACCAAGTTGTTTGCACATACATGTATATTCAATTGCACATACATGTAAATTCAATTGCACATACATGTACGTGCAAAGAACTTAACTGGTTGAGACAGCCTACCGAACAGCATAAAAAGAGCGGCACCACGCTTTGAACGATGTGCCGCTCCCTGTCTCGCCAGTCGCTTTCTTTGTGCAAAACTATGGTTCCAACGCTTTGTCAATCTGTTTCCTGATGTCCTCGAGGACTGCTTCGCCGAAGCCACTCTGCTCCCAAACTTTGCGGCCCTGACGGTCGAAGAGGTAGTATTGTGGTATCCCGCTTAGTTCCGGAATCTCTCTCCACTGGCTGCTCGGCATGCGATAATGCAGGCCGGGAATCTTGATGACGTTTTCTCTCCACTCGGTCATGTTGCTGCTCTCGTCGGTGAGATACACGAAGACGACGTCCTTGTCCTTCAGCTCCTCCTTGAGCGGCTCCATTGCCTCGATGCCTTGCCTGCAGGGGCCGCACCACGTGGCCCAAAGGTCGAAGAAGACCACCTTGCCGGGATGCTCCGCGACAATGGTTTCGAGGAGCTTCGAGCCAGGCACTTCGGGCGTCTGCTTTATGCGGTTTTTTGCCTCCAGACGCATGCGTTCGAGCTGCACACGGTTGCTGTCGTTGAACTCCTGCAGGACGCGCTGGAAGTAGGGATGCACCATCCGTATCGAGTCTTCGGGCATCACCTTGCCTTCACTCATAGCATCGCACATCCTGCATGCTTCCACCAGAGCCTTCGTCATCTTGTACGGCTCCGTTTCCGTCATGCCGTTTGCCTCGAGATAAGGCAGGTACACGGGCGAGAGAGGGAACCAGAAGCTGCGACCGTCGCGGAGGAATTGGAGGTCGCGGGCGTGAGGATCGACAAGCGTGTAAGTGCTCTTCAGGTGGCGGAGCGTGCTGTCGGGGTTCTGAACACGTTTCTGGAAGGCAATCATATCGACGCCTCCTACACAAGCACGCACATAGCTCCGTTCAACGAGAAGCGTCAGGAAGTCCCTCTGCCTGCGGGTATAGTTCCTGCGCTTCAGCACGCCTTGCTTCAAGGTGTCAAGGTTCTGCCACAACTTGTCGCGCCACTCGGGAAAGTCCTTCACGTCTTCGTGGTTCGGCAACGGCAGCATGCCGGGATAGTAAATGTTCAGGTTTTCCAGCAGCACCTCGTTGAGGTCGGCAGCGGAACCGCCCAAGCGATAGCCTTTATGCCGGGGCTTGCCCGCCGCAAAGTCGTGAAGCCAGGCTTCGCAAGCGTCGGGGTCGGCGTCCATGGTCAATGTCTCGCCCGGAATCAAAAGCAGGGGAAACTGCCTGTTGGGTGTATTCTTCTCTATCTTGTAAAAGGTAAAGATGGGCAGGGTTGCTGTGTAGGCGGGATTGGAAAAGTGTTTCGACGTTCCCTCGGTGCGTGAATCGACGCGATAGTTACCGGTGATGGGGTCGCGGCAAGGTTCATCAAACCACCCCAGCTGGCAGATGCTGTCGCCAAAGGCTGTGGCTATGAAGGTCGCCTCGCCGTATGTCAAGGTCAACGGCTCCAGCGGCCTGCCATCGTCTTCACGTGGCTTCGGAGCAGGAAGGAGCTCTGGGTAGAGCTTGCCATCCAGCCTGATGCCGTAGATTGTCCATGAGTTCGGGTCGTCGCCCTCAATGTAGTCGAACGTCTTTGTGCCCTTCGGCAACGGGTCGAAATAGAGGATAAGGGAGTCGCGCTGTGCGTTCCTGTCATAGGCTTTGCCCAGCTCAAGGGCATCATCTGCAAGGACTTGCGTGCCATCATGCGTCAGGATGCGTCCCTTCTGATAGGCAAACTGCTGCCCATCCACTTCAAGGCGCCCCCCATCCGTGCTCCAACCGCTCCACGAGGCACAGGCCACATGGAAATGCACGACTGTTGCCTGCTTCGTCAGCTCCACCTTGACGGGCCAGATGTTGGCATTGTAAAAGGAATTCTTCATTAGTGAACGGAACGCAGGACGCTCGATGACGACGTCCTTAGCCTGCCCTGCCATCGCAACAAGAGCAAGCAGAAAGGGGATGATTCGTTTCATGTTTTTGTCTGTTTAACGTGTGTCTCCTACTTATAATACCCCTCAAAGGCAGAAAAAACTAACCCCGAAAGCAAAGATTTACACAAAGGTACGGAATTTGGGGGCAGATTAAGAACCAGACTCGGCAAGTGTAATTCATTGCTCTTACATGAAGGAACAACCAACTTAACTGGTCGAGACAGCCTACATGACGACATAAAAAGAGCGGCACAACGCTTTGAACGATGTGCCGCTCCCTGTCTGAGCCTTTATTTATATACGGTATGCGAGTACCGAAGGCTGTATGTGTTGTCCTGCTTAGAAGCCCAACTTGGCGCGGATGTCAGCAGGAACAGCGTTCTTATTGATGACGATGTTCATGGTCTTGTAGGCTGCATAAGCCTGGCTGACGTACCAGAAGCCCTTGAACGGGCCGCTCTCGCCCCAAGAATTCTTCATCATGAAGTACTCTTTGCCGTACTGATCCTTGGCAATACCATAGATTTGCATGCCGTGGTCGTCAGTCGTCTCCCAGTTGTCATAAGCCTCCTGACGCATCTCAGGCGTGATTTCCTTCTCGGCATTTGCCTTGACGATCTCCACTTTCTCCGCAGCTTTCTCGCCCGTCCAACGTGCCTGGTCGCTGCCTACACCAGCCTTGAACTTGGTGTCTGGCACCATAGCCACGCTCTTGTTCTTGCCGTTGCGACGGCTGAAGCCATCCTCGCTGACGTCGGCACCCCAAGCGAATGTCCAGCCATTCTTCACCGATTCGTACATCACACGCATCAGGTCGTCGAGAGGCAGGTTGTAGCTGCTTGCCCAACGCCAGTTGTCTTCGATCTCCAGGATGAAGGTGCTCCAGTAGGGATGGTGTGTGTAGCTGGTCAGGCTGACGTAGTCATTGGGATCGAGCTTCAGGTAATCCTTGACGAAGCTCTGTGGTGTGTAGCGCACGCCCTTGTATTCAAACTCCTCGGGACACTTGCCGAAGTAGCCGTCGAGCATGCTCTGCAGAGCGCCCTTCCAAGCCTTCGGGTAGATCTTCTTTGCGCCGCTCTTGCTGATGCTCTGCAGGTATGCAGTCATCGGGGGAAAGAGCTGACCGAAGTTAAACAGGGAGTCGCCGTACTCGGTGATGGGATAAGGCATGATGCCTTCGGGGATGAAGCCGTAATGCTCCATGCAGTAGATGGCATCTTCGAAACTTCCGCCTTGGCTGAAACTTGCGTCGCCATGGGTGCGCACGTGCTTGTCTGCGCGATCTACATATGTCTTGCTGATGAGGAACGACTCGCAGAGGTCGAGGTCTTCCTTCAGTGCGGGGTTCTTCTTGATAGCCTCGCTCTCCAGGAATGCCAGCGAGGAATAGGCCCAGCAAGTGCCCGAGCTGTTCTGGTTCTTGATGCTTGTTACGGGATTCTCGATGATGGTGGTGAAGATAAGGCTGTCCTTGTCTGCCTTCTTCTCCTTGTCCTTTGCAACTGCAGGCACGACGAGCAATGCGGCTGCAGCAAGTGCGATGAGTTTTTTCATTAATGAAGACCCTCTCCCTAACCCTCTCCCTTTAGGGCGAGGGAACTGCTTCGCAGGGTCGTGGGCAGTTGATGTTACTATTTTTATTATTATGAATGTCGATTCTGACTGTTGTGCTCCCCCTAAAGGGGGCCGGGGGGTCAATACGGTATCCTGTCCTTGCCGAGGAATCTGCAACCATCCTTCGTGATGAGGATATCGTCTTCTATGCGGATGCCGCCAAAGTCTTTGTACGTCTCGAGCAGGTCGAAGTTGAGGAACTCCGCGCAATGTCCTGTCGAGCGCCAGTCGTCGATGAGTGCCGGAATGAAGTAGATGCCCGGTTCATCCGTCATGACAAAGCCTTCCTGAAGGCGTCGGCCGCATCGCAAGCAATTCGTGCCGAACTGTTCCAGGTTGGGTCGCACCTCGTCGTCGAAGCCTACATAGGTCTGTCCGAGGCCTTCCATGTCGTGAACATCCATGCCCATCATGTGTCCGAGGCCGTGAGGCATGAACATCGCATGAGCCCCTGCACGCACGGCTGCCTCGGTGTCGCCCTTCATCAGGCCAAGTTCTTTGAGGCGTTCGGTCATGAGTCGGCACACACCAAAGTGCACGTCCCACCACTTCACGCCAGGTGCGGCAAGCGTCAGGGCATAGTCGTGACACTCTTTCACAATGTCGTAAATCTCCTTCTGGCGTTGCGTAAAGGTTCCGCTGATAGGCGTCGTGCGGGTATTATCGCTGCAATAGTTCTCGTTTGTCTCAGCTCCTGCATCGCAGAGAAGCAGTCGTCCTGCCTCGAGAGGGCGAGGGCTTGGGTAGCCATGCATAATCTCGCCATGCATCGTGACGATACTCGGGAAGCTGACCATGCAGCCATGACTGCTCGCAATGCCACTGATAACGCCTGCTATCTCCTGTTCCGTCACACCTTCTCGGCACATCTTCATGGCCGTGGTATGCATCTCGTAACCGATGGCACAAGCACGTTCTATCTCTTCTATCTCGCCCTGACTCTTCACGGCACGCTGGTCGATGACCGCTTTGATGAGTTCCACGCTGGCAGCCTCCCTTTGCTGTGAGGGATGGATGCCCAGCATGTCCATGAGCTGAATCATGTGGTCGTGACGATACGGCGGCAGGAAATGGATGTGCTGACCGCTGGCTTTTGCCTTCTTTATGAAGTCCGAGAGGCCCTTCATCGGCAAGGTCTTGGCCACGCCACACTCGGCTGCCATGTCGGCAACGCTATCAACAGAGCCGAACCACACAATGTCGTCGATGTCGATATCATCGCCAACGAGGTACTCCTGGTTGTTATCTACATCAATGATGCCTGCCAAACCTTCACGATGCTGCCCGTAGAAATAGAGGAAAGAGCTGTCCTGACGGAAACGATAGACGTTGCTGGGATAGTTGGCAGGCGAGTCGTTGTTGCCCATCAGCAATATGATGCCAGAGCCTATCCTTTGTTTGAGCAGCCTGCGCCGCTCGATATAAGTGCTTTTATCGAATAACACCCTAATGAAATTTACTATTTGACAATTTACAATTTACTATTTGACAGCTCACTTGCCAAGCTTTTCTGCAGCCTGACGAATGACTTCGAGGGTCGTTGTGTCGCAAGCGAAGACAGCATTGAGGCCTTGTTCCTCCTGTGCTGGGTCGCCTACATAATCGTCCCAACGCTGCCAGCGAACATGCTTGGGCTGTGCATAACCGCCCCATGCCCAGAAGCAGCAGCCTTGCAGCTTACCTTCGTCCATCAGGCTGAAGGCATATTCATAATAGATGTCGCGACCTTGAGTGGACGAACCCAACTCGATGCGATAGCCATCGCGGGGATAGCCGAACTCCTCCAAGACCATTGGCTTGTTCAAGTCCTTCACGATATTCCAGCAACGCTCCATATAGGCACGCGTCATTCGAGATGCATAAGGCACGCTGTCCACGACAGAGGTCTCGCCATTCTTCGCCAGGCCATTTACCAGAGGACCACTTGCCGGACCGAGCCAGTGCCAGTTGTAGGGCCAGATGTGGATGCAGATGTAGTCAATCTCGGGGAAGGCATGAACCTGACGGAAGAGGTCGGGATCGTACTCGCAACCCTCGAGGCCTTCGCTTCCTGTTGTCACCAAATGGTTGCCGTCAAGGCTCTTGATGAGTTTAGCCTGCGCCTCAACCCATTCTGCAAAGCAAGCCTTCGTCACAGAGTCGCGGGCAAAAGCACGAGGCTCGTTAGCGAGTTCCCAAGCCATAATGGCAGGCGATTCGCTATAAGGCTTGCCGGTGACGGTATTGGTGCGAGAGACGATATGGCGAACATGACGCTCTGCCATAGCCTTTGCGCTGTCGTTCTTGACGAATTGGCAATGATAGTCCTGTGCGATGGTCCAGTCCGACCAGTCGGGCACAGGGCCGCAACCTGCCCATTCGAGGTAAGCGCCATATCCCCCACTCCATTCCCATGCATTGTTCAGGAAGAGGACTGCCGTCATCTCGCGCTTCTCGAGTTCTGCCAAGAGATAGTCCAAGCCCTGAAGAATAGTGTCATTATAGACGCCTGGCTCGGGCTGAAGAACTGGTACAACGTGCGAAGCCACTGTGTCCGGGCCTTCGCCACCAACAAGGACACGCACATTGGTGATGCCTACTTCCTGCATGAGGTCGAGTTCCTTCTGCAATCGTTCACGGTCGCCGCCCTGACCTTCGCTTGCCAGGACTGCACCGTACCAGAAGTTTGCACCGATGAACTTGTACTCATTGTCGCCGCGATAGAACTTGCCATCACGGGTTGTCACGAAATTGCTGCTGTCCTGTTGACCGCCAACGCAGCAGATATTGAGCAACAACACAGCGATTGTTGCTAAAGTTAAGCAGATGCGCTTCATTACAATGAACTATGATTAGATGATGATTTTGCTCTTATGGTAGTTGTCGCGGAAGGCAGTCGGCGAGCATCCCTTCTTCTTCTTGAAGATACGGTTGAAGTTGCTGATGTTGTTGAAGCCGCAGCTGTAGCAAATCTCAGCAACGCTGGTATGCGTATCGACAAGCAAGCGAGCGGCATAGCCCAAGCGGATGTCGATGATGTAGTCGCTGACGGTCTTGCCTGTCCTGGTGCGGAAGAAACGAGAGAAAGCAGCTGGAGTCATTCCGGCGATGTCGGCAAGGGTCTTCAGACGTATCTCCTTCTTGAAGTTCTGGTCGATATGTTCCTCGACGGCACGAACGCGACGGCTCTCAGGCTGGTTCTTCACGTTGGCAAACGACTTGCTGGCCAAGAGATGATAGTCGTCCTGCAGAGAGAGTTCATAGAGGATTTCGAGCAAGGAGAGCATGCGATAGAAACCGGGCTGAGCCGATGTGATGCTCGTTATCTTGCCGTACAGCTCCATGATTGCCGGCAGTTCGAAGGCGACGCCTCGCTTTGCATTCTCGAAGAGAGCACGCAGGCTGGAGAGCTGATTCTTCTGGAGAAACTGTTCGCCAAGCAGGTCGGGAGGGAACTGAATGGTGATCTCGTGGATGGAATGGCTTTGGCAGTCGTACTGGTCCCACATGTGTTCCAGTCCGCTTCCGACCAGCACCAGGTCATACTTGCCAAGCACTTCGATGCTGTCGCCAACAATGCGACGAGCGCCATCACAATGCTCCACGAAGTTCAACTCCATCTCCTCGTGCTTGTGCAGAGGATAAGTGAACGCGTCTTTGTCACGATCGACCATCAAGAAGCAGTCTTTTTCGCCAAGAGGGGTGACCTCAGTAAATACTTTGTCTGTCATAAATTTTAATTGTAGGCTTTAAGGTTAATTGTTAGTTTTGAGTTTCGGCGGCACAAAATTACACTTTTTTATCAAAACTAACAAGTTTTGAGCAATAAAATAACATTATTCATGAATATATGCTATGAAACTGATAATATATGCAGAAATAATGAGTGAACATGGCCGCCATAGTAAATTTTGAAAAATTCTTTACAGAATCAAGCGGTTTAAAGTGGCGAATCGGCCAACCTGCTACGCCAAGTCATTCAACGCGGCACGTTACAATTGCAAACTTAACGTGGGACGTTGACAATTACCCTACGTTAAGTTGACCGACTTAACACGTCGAATTTTGCGTGATTTTATGCCAAGTTTAACAACGACACATAATGAAGTGACACTTTCTTAACATCATGCCACAAAAGTCGCTTTTGTAACCCGTTGATTATCAGCAGCAATTCGATTTAAGCCATTTTCTCGCCTTTTGGGTAGAAAAGTACCAGAACGGCAAAAATAAGCCGTTAGAAATGATGACTTTGGAAAGAATCTTTACAAATTCGCCCGCATTACACCACTTGCGGGACGACCTGCAAGAAGTTCATTTCGCATGTAATCCATGTAGGGCGCAACATGATGGAAGAAGATTTGATAGCCCGCACAAAGGTAATTAAGCCCGGGCTCGCCATCGGCCGTCTTTTGGAATCGCAAGCGAGGACACTCTCCATGACAAGCCTTAAGCCACTGGCATTCACGACATTGGCGGGGAAGCGCCTCCTTCTTTAAGCGACTGAAGCGATTCTGCTTAGTCCCATAAAGCATCTGCGGCAAGCCGTGTGTGCGGATATTGCCTAACTTGTATTGCGGGAAGACGAAGTGGTCGCAGGAATACACATCGCCATTATGCTCCATGACCGCTGCATGACCACATTCCTCGGCATAGACACAAACGCCTGGTTCTGCACCCAACCAGCCAGCAAGGGTGGCGTCGAAGAGTTGCACAAAGACCTCGCCGACATCCCGCTTCACCCATTCATCGAAAATGGCACACATGAACCGCCCCCACTCTTCTGGCCGAATGCTGAAGGGTGCTACAGGGCAATCCTCGTCGAAGAGCTGGGCCAGATGCCGGCCATCGCTGTGCTCCTTTATGCGCTCCACGACAGGACTGATTTGCAGGAACTTGCACTTGAGCTCGTCGCGGAAGAACTTGTAGAAGGCAAGCGGGTCCTGGGCGTTATGATGATTGGCAGTCGCCATCGCATTCCACTCTACACCATAATCGTTAAGCATCTTGATGCCATCCATCACCTTCTGCCAAGTGCCCTGTCCCTGAACGTCGAGCCGATAAGCATCGTGCTGCTCTTTGGTTCCGTCAATACTGATACCCACGAGCCAACCCTCGTCGTGAAGGAACTGACACCACTCTGGCGTGAGCAGAGTGCCGTTGGTCTGGATGCTGTTGCTGATGCGCTTGCCTCGGCCATAATAGCGCTGCAGTCGGACTGCCTGCTGATAGAAGCTGAGAGGCCTCAGCATGGGTTCGCCACCATGCCAAGTGAAAAGCACATCCGGCATCTGCTGAACACTGATGTAGTCGCGGATGTATTGCTCGAGAAGCTTGTCCGTCATGCCAGCCTGTTGCCTTTCAGAGAGGTGTTGCTTCTCCAAGTAATAGCAATACTCGCACCGAAGATTACACTTCGGCCCTGCTGGCTTGGCCATGACATAAAGCGGACGGGCAAAAGGATAGGCAGTGCTCATAGAATTTTCTTTGAGAGATAGCGGACCGGATACCATATCGCGAGCCAACCGACAACAAGGACGGTAACAAGGATGAGCAGGATATCCGTCCAATAAACGCTGACGGGATAAGTTTCGATGATGAAGCTGCCTTCGCTGTCACCCATCGTCACGATGCCGTACTCCTGTTGTATCCAACAAAGCACACCACCCAGCACAAGGCCGAGCAAAGCACCTGCCAGGCAGATGATGTGACCTTCCAGACGGAAGATGGTACAGATCTGCGAGTCGTTAGCGCCGAGGCTGCGAAGGGTTTGGATGTCTTGGCGCTTGTCTATCATCAGCATCGAGAGCGAACCAATGATATTGAAGCAGGCCACTAATAATATAAAGGAAAGGAAGACATAAGAGATGAGCTTCTCGATGCGCATCACACGGAAGACATCGTTCTGCTGCTCATAGCGGTCCTCAACCTTGAAGCGTTCGCCAAGCTTTGACCTCAGTTGCTCCTTGGCCTTGTCTGCCTTGAGACCCTCCTTGAGCTTCAGTTCCACAGCCGACACCCTGCCCTCTCTGTCGAACAACTTTTGGGCAAATGCGAGGCTAGTGAGGATGTAGTTGGCATCGTACTTGGCCTGCCGAACCATAAAGACCACACCAGGACTTTGAAGCTCGTCATGATTGAAAGATGACAAGGGATTGCCGATGTTCACACGCTCTCCAGGCTTTGGAGCATAGACTTGGAGCGGATTCTCGAAGTTGGCAGGGAGACCCAGTTGCTGAGCCAACTGAATGCCCAAGATGCCGTACTCCAAGACATCAGCATGCAGGCAGAAGTGTCCGTCGCCATACAGAATGTCCTCGATGTGCCCCTGCTTTGTGACATTATCTGCCACACCTTTGATGGTCACGACCTGCTGCTTGCCGCCTTCCACAACGAGGGCTTGTCCTTCGAGGACTGGCGTATAGGCTGCCACCACATCACTCTTCTTGAGCCACAACAGGTCTTTGTCCTTCGCATCAATGGTCTGTCCGTCTTTTGGTGTGACCAGCAGTTCGGGGTCGAAAGCTGTGAAGAGGTCAGCCACAAGATCTTGGAAGCCGTTGAAGACACTCAGCGTGACCACCATCGCCATCGTAGCAACAGCTACGCCAAGCACCGAAATGCCACTAATGATGTTGATGGCATGGTGGCTCTTCTTGGCGAAGAGATACCTTCTTGCTATGAACAATTCATAGTTCACTGCTTCAGGAGTTCGTCGATGTGTTCAACGTAATCTAATGAGTCGTCCACAAAGAACTTGAGCTCAGGGATGATGCGGAGCTGCTTGCCCACTCTTGTGCCGAGTTCATAGCGAACCTGACGGCCGTTGGTGTTGATGTTCTGCACTATCTCCTCAGCCTTCTCGCTTGGGAAGACGCTGAGATAGACGCGACACACACTCAAGTCGGGACTGATGCGGCAAGCGCTGACGCTCACCAAGACGCCCCTCATCGCACTTGTCTGCTTCTGGAAGATGTCGCTCAACTCCTTTTGAATAAGGCGAGCTATCTTGTTCTGTCTGGTTGTTTCCATATTAGTCTTCTTCGCTAAACATTGGGTCCCATGCTGGCAGGCGGATAGGCTTCTGCTTGAGCAACTCGAGAACGGATTCAGGACAGAACTTTCGGTTCACTACTACGCGGAACATGTACTCGCGGAACCATTCGTCAGTCATGATGATGTAGCCGTTCTGCCCGCTGTCCGAGCCCCAGCTGTTCTCTACCTTCCACTTCTTCGCCTTGCCTTGGCTGTCGAGGTCCACGGCCATGAGGGTCATGGCATGGGTGCTGCCGCTGTCAAAGGTCTCGATGCGCTGCTTCTTGTTCATACCAAAGGTAGTGCCCAAGAGGCTGCCGTAGTCGAAGTTATTGATGTCGGCAATGCCCACATTGCGATCCAGGAACTTGCCCACGTCGCAGCTGAAATACATCTGGCAGCTGTCCTTCAGCGAGGCGATGGCAATGTTCTCCAGCTCCTCGATTGGCAGGTTGACGTAGAGCCAGTTGTGTCCGTCATAGACATGGCGGTCGTAGTCAATCTCATAGACCTTGCCGAAGGGACGGCTCGGGTCGTTCATCAGCATCACATAGTCCTTGTTGAGGTCTTCTCCATCCTCGATGCAATAGGACTTGAAGAACTCTTGCGGGGTGTAGGTCTTGTCCTTCCAAGTGAACTTTGTTGGAGGCACGCCGTAAGCCATAACGAGCATGCGATAGACGGTGCCTAGCTGCTCCACCTTAAGCGCTTGCAACTGCTTCTCGCCCATGCCTGCCTCGCTCTTCTCGCGAAGGGTGATACCGAACTCGCGCAACTTTCTCTTCAGGTGACCGCAGAACTCGCTGGTACTGTTGCTGACGTAGGTCTCTGGCATGATGTCGGCAGGAACCACGCCGTACTTTGTGGCAAGGTCTGCCACACCGGTGTAAGTGCCGCCGTCGGAGAGCGGATGCTGGAAAAGCCAGCGCACCATCTCGCTATCGATGGGCTGTTTGCGTGTGTCAATGATGCCTTGCAGGAAGAGGTTGCTCTTCTCGAGCTGATCGAAGAAGAAGAGATAGCACTGACTGAGGACAAAGTCCTTCGTGTCGAGCTTCTTCATCGCCCTACCCCTCAGTACATTAAGCCCCGTAAAGAGCCAGCAGCGACCACTGCTCTTCTGGTCGGTAATGCCTGTGTTCTTAATCTCGATGCCGAAGTGCTTGTCCTTGGCACCTGCATTCTCCTGATTGATGGCCATCTTTGCGATGCCGACATTGCTGATAGCATTGCGGAGCGCCTTCTCGGCGGGCGTGCCAGTATAGCTGCCCTCGAGCTGCTTGAGCACCTCAGGTGTGATGCCTGTCTGCGCACTTACCAGCATGCAGAACATCATTGCCAATGTGTAGATTAGTGTTCTTTTCATGTCTTTTTTATTATAGAATTTGTCTTTAAGCTGTGCAAAGGTACAAAGAAAAGGTAATAAAGAGAAATAATAATGGATAAATTTCTTTATTCAGGCATTTCCGACTTCAATTGCGACGAGACAACTCATGGCTACATGGACATTTCTTAGTGAACCTTCAATACTTTATGCGAGCGTTTCCCATTGGTTACGATATAAATACCAGGAGTAAGCTGCCTCGTGTCCACTGCTTGTCCGCATATATTGAATGCTCTTTCATTCGTAATAGAAGAGGATTTCGAGTCTTGTCGCCAATATTCATCTGCTTGAACTTGGCCGATACCAGTCTCGATTGCCGTTAAATCTGTGAGTGTGAAGTCATCAAATGAGTAACTGAAAGAGGTTTTGTTGGAACCGACCTTCAGCGCAAAGTAAACGGTTCCTGTGGTTGTGGCTTTCCATTTCATCGTGCCAGCTGTATGGTTACTTCCTATTCTGGCCTTGGCAGACATCATACCATCATACTCAGCAAGAGAAGCATCCAGCCACGAATTAAGTTGACCGATAGTGTTAGCCTCGCTCAGTCCCTCGTCAGCATAGTCCTTTGGCTTGTCATTAACGACGAATGCCTGTATCCAGAAATCTCCATTACCACTGGCGCCTCGCACAGCCACATCGGCTGAATAGGTATGCCCTGCTATGACCTCTATCGGCTGATACATCACTGTATTGAGTGAATGGTTACGTGCTGAGGAGATTCGGAGTGCTCCACCATTGCCGGCAGTTGGAGTGCTGGCAGTCGAGTTCCACTCATACTTGGTATTGTTTACGGATGCAAGTGCAGCAGTTTGCCATGCGCCCTGATATTCACATTCTCCATTAAGGAGGTAATTGCGTCCCGCATCCAAATCTGGTTCTAACACTTGCAGCTCCTGTTCCGAGGCTTCTCTTCTATTTAAGAAGCGCAACCAGTTGATGTTGAGTCCACCTTTTTCTATATATACGCGCACACGTAAAGTCCCTTTCGGGAGAATGATGCCTGAGAATGATTTTGTACTCCATGTGGTGTAGCCTCCTGTGGATGTTAGCTTTGTAGAGGTTGTGACTGGTCGGTCATTGACGGTGATACGCACAATCGACGAACCGGAGTTTATGGCATAACGCAATTGCAGTTGCCATTTGCCAGCTTCACTGGGGTTATCTATTGTGTACTGCAGCCATTCTCCGTCCTTAGTCTCTCCTACATAATATCCACAGTTTTTGGTATCATTGAGGCTGTCATAAATGTCCACCCCGTCATTGCGATATGTCCATCCCCTCTGCCATGAGGTGAAATCCTCTCCGTTATACTGATATGAGGCATCATCGGTGTCCCAGTATGCTCTGCCAGAAGCGCCCATGTCATAGTGCGCAGCATAGATATAGTCGCCTGTCTGATAGGCAGCAAACGGCAAACAATCATCGTCGAAAGGACGCCGCAGGAGTGCATCGAGGTAGTCGGTTCGCACGATGCAGCGACTGATATGCTGTGCTTCTGCCCATGCCTTGCAAGCATTCCAAAGAGTCGTCGCAGAGGGGTGGCTACCATTCTGCCACTCATTGATAACGTTGTCATAGCTGGGAACACGCTTGACTTGCAGGATGCTATTGATGTTGCTCTTCTTCATCGGCCAACAAGTCCATGCAGCGAACTGCATTGCTTCCTCATAGAGACGGACGCATCCAGCTGTCCAAGAGTTGCTATTCTCGCCGAACTCGCCGATATAGATGGGGCATCTGTATTTTGTGGCCATATCGGCCATGTTTTTCACTTGCTCTTTTGTGTTATATACGCCATATCTATGGAACTGCAGCATCATCTTCGTGTCCATCTTGGTTGAGGGAAAACCAGTATAGTCGTTGCTGTAGGAATTGCCTTCCACGATGACGATGTGGTTGGTATCCTCCTTTCGGATAGCCTTAATGATGGCTTTGAAAGTGTCCCACAATAGTTTGTTGCTGCTGGGGAGCGTCCAGTTGGTTTCGTTGATGAGGTCGTATACTGCCACACACTTCTGGTCCTTATAGCGTTCGGCTATCTTTTGCCACAAAGCTGTCAGTTTCGTACGATTGGCTTCACTTTCCCACAAGGAGGGCTTGCTGGAGTCGTAGTCGCAGATATCGCCTGATGATTGGCCGCCCGGGCAAGCATGCATGTCCAGTATGAGCAGAATGCCCCACCTTTCTGCCCAGACACACATGGAGTCAATACGGTCGAAGCCTTCTTGCAGCCAAGTCTGTTCTCCAGCTACAGGTTCTTTCTCAATGGGCAGGGTGAAGTATTTATAATGCATCGGCACACGCAAGGTGTTGAAGCCTTGTTCTGCGAGGAACTTCATGTCTTCCTCACAGAAGTTGTTGTCCATCCACAAACGGTCGAACTCTTCAACTTTTTCTTCACCGCACACATCTGCCAGCATCTGGTCGAACTTGAATTGGCGGTCCAGGTTTCCGGAGGTGTTCATCATGTACGGTTCGCGCACCATCCAGTTGCCGCAGTTCGTGCCACGCATCACAAGCGTCTGACCGTCGCGACCTAACAACCTTGTGCCAGATATGCGTACATAATTGTCGGTTGCACTAACAGTGAATACGTTTGCAGCAAACGCCAATGCAACAATCACAAACGACACAATGTGTCTCATTGGTGGATGCTCACTAAATTAAAGATAATTATACCTAACATTAATACTTCCAGAAGTTGTATTTCTTACGCAGTTCTTCCTGCTTCTCTGGTGGCAACGACTTGAAATAGCCTCGCCAACTGGGGCAGAAATTGATTTGCCAACGCCAGAAGCGGCCGATAAGCGACTTGGGATTCTTGTCATACTGTGCACGAAGCTTGCAATTCTCACACGGATACTTCATAATATATAAGGTTATAAAGGGTGTTTATTCGCTATAATTGTGGTCAACCACGATAACAACTTGTTTGTCAGGCACCAAAAGCTGGAGTTCGGCGGTAAGCTGGCCGACAAAAGCGGCCTCATCATGGACGGAAATGTCGGGAACAACATCGACAGAGAACATGTTGTCCTCCTCGGAATAATAGAAACCATGCACCTGGACGATTTCCGGATGAGCGGCAAGCATCTGCATCACTTTCGTCTGTAGTTCTGCACGACGGTTCTCGCCTGTCGCAATGGCATACACACCAACAGTCATGACAATATTGTGGCGCTCTATCATCTGCATCGTGATTTTGCGCGTCAAGCCATGAATCTCGTGAGCCGACATCGTGTCATAGACGTTGATGTGCAGCGAACCAATCTGAATGTCAGGACCATAGTTGTGCAGGATGAGGTCATACACCCCATGCACGCCCTCGAACTCGGACACCTCCCTCTTTATCTGGTTGGGAAATACTTGTGCCAAGCAGTTCGTTGACGGGCGAAGCCAGCATCTCTATGCCAGCCTTGATGATGACGAGGGAAATCAGAGCGCCAAGAATACCGTCGAGCGAGAAGCCCCACAGCAGCATCACTCCTGCCGAAACAAGCGTGGCCAAAGTGATAATAGCATCGAACAAGGCATCCGAACCTGAAGCTATTAGGGCATCGCTCTTCAACTGCTTACCTTTGCGCTTGACATATTGTCCCAGGATAAGCTTGACCGCGATTGCCACCACAATGACTATGAGCGTCAATGTCGTGTAGGTCGGTTCCGATGGGTTGAAAATCTTCTTAACCGACTCGATGAGCGAGGTGATGCCTGCCGACAGCACAATGACGGCGATAATGATGGCGCTGAAGTACTCCACCCTGCCAAAACCGAAGGGATGTTTGCGGTCGGCAGGACGCTGCGAGAGTTTTGTGCCGACAATAGTAATGACGCTCGAAAGGGCATCGCTCAGGTTGTTGACGGCATCCATCACGATGGCTACCGAACTGGCCAGAATGCCTACAGCAGCTTTAAAACCTGCCAGCAGGACATTGGCCGCGATGCCAATCCAACTGGTGCGTATGATTTCCCGACTCCTGTCCATACTTTTCTACAATTGTTCCTCTATTGGCTGTCCCAATTGAGCTGGCTCCGTTGTCGGCTCGAAACGTCCAACTACCTTGCCTTTGCGATCAATCAGGAACTTTGTGAAGTTCCATTTGATGTCGGGTTTCGATGCGTAATCCGGATCTGCTTTGAAAAACATCTCGTCCAGCAACTTAGAGAGCGGGTGCTCGGGTGCGAAGCCGGCAAAGCCAGCCTGGCTCGTCAGCCATTTGTAGATGGGATGGGCATTCTCGCCGTTCACTTCAATCTTCGACATCAAGGGGAAGGTGACGCCGTGGTTCTTGCGGCAGAACTCCTCGATTTGCTCGTCGGTACCGGGTTCCTGATGCCCGAACTGGTCGCAAGGAAAGCCGATGATGACCAGCCCGCGCTCCTTGTACTTCTGATAGAGGTCCTCCAGCCCATCGTATTGAGGGGTGAAGCCGCACTTCGAGGCTGTGTTGACGATGAGAAGCACCTTGCCTTTGTAGTCGGCAAAGTTCACCTCCTGACCCTTGTTCGACAGGGCGCTGAATTGATAAATGGTGTTCACAGAGTTTGTCTTACAAGATAGCAGGCAAAGAGCGGCCGCCATGATTATAAGAATAGGGTTGTGTCGCATTCTGATGGGTGGTTTTTGTTGTTATGCTTTGCAAAGTTAGGGAAAAAGAATCAATTTATTCACATATTTCCATCATTCTTATTGCCTTCTTGACAGTTTTTTACTATCTTTGCAAAGAAATAGATACATATTTATGAGAAAAAGCAATTATGACAAGCAGCCCTCAACACACATCGAGGGCAAGGTAATTAAAGGTTGGGATAGCATCGTCAAGACACTTTCCGAGGCTTGGGCAGACGAACCCGTATGGGCCATCGACCTCTACCCAGGCACTTACGAAGAAGACTTCATCGCCGCTTTTGCCAAGACGGGCAGGAAGATTATCAATACCCGCGACCTGATGCGACCGGAAGAGGAAATCCGACAACTCACAGAACGCTTCATGACGGATGATGTTTTGTTCGGATATATGTCGAACATAAGGTTGGAAGAGTACTGGACTCCCCAACCCTCTTTAGAGGGAGTAACAGAACCGGCCATCATCATCGGCACAGGAGCAGCATCCTTTCTCCCTCTAAAGGGGGTTGGGGGGGCTGACCCTGTATGTTACGCCGACATGGCCCGTTGGGAAATCCAGCAGCGCTTCCGCAGGCACGAAGTGAAGGCGCTCGGTATCGACAACCACGAGGACAGTCCTTCGGTACAATATAAAAGAGGTTACTTCAACGACTGGAACATCGTTGACCATTATAAAGACGAGTTGATGCAAAGCGGACGCATTCAGTTCTGGATTGACTCGAACAAGCGCGACGAGCCCAAGATGATTACCAACGCTCAGATGCGACAAGGACTGGATCGCACGGCTCACAAACCTTTCCGCGTCGTCCCCTTTTTCGACCCAGCTCCTTGGGGCGGACAATGGATGAAGGAAGTGTGTGACCTGCCTCGCGAAGAGCAGAACTATGGCTGGTGCTTCGATTGTGTGCCAGAAGAGAACAGCCTCTACCTGGAAGCAGAAGGCACGCTCTTCGAACTGCCTTCGCAGGATGTTGTGTTGGCTCACACTCGCGAACTGCTCGGTCAGCAGGTGTGGCATCGCTTCGGCAAGAGTTTCCCCATCCGCTTCGATTTCCTCGATACCATGCAAGGCGGCAACCTCAGCCTGCAAGTTCACCCCACTAACGAGTTCGCTCAAAGAGAGTTCGGTCTGCCTTACACTCAAGACGAGAGTTACTACCTGCTCGATGCAGCCGACAATGCCGTTGTCTATCTTGGCCTGAAAGAAGGCGTTGACAAGGTGCAGATGATTGAAGACCTGCGGGCAGCACAGCGAGGCGAGATACTCTTCGATGCAGAGAAGTACGTCAACAAACTCCCTGCCAAGAAGCACGACCACTACCTTATCCCAGCAGGCACTATTCATTGCTCAGGGCACGACAGCATGGTGCTCGAGATAAGTTCAACCCCCAGCATCTTTACTTTCAAGCTTTGGGACTGGGCACGACTCGGCTTGGACGGCAAACCACGTCCCATCAATGTGGAGCGCGGCAAGTATGTCATCCAATGGGACCGCACCACACCGTTCGTCAAATCGCAGATTGCCAACCACTTCGAGGTATTGAGCGACGAGGATGGCATCAAAGAGGAGCGGACAGGCCTGCATCCCAACGAGTTCATCGAGACACGAAGGCACACCTTCACTCGTCCTGTGGAGCACAACACAAATGGCGGCGTGAATGTCCTCAACCTTGTGGACGGCGAGGCAGCCCTCATCGAAAGCCCTGAAGGCAAGTTCGAGCCCTTCGAAGTACATTATGCCGAGACCTTCATCATACCAGCCTGCATCGGCCGTTACACCATCAAGCCCTTGCAAGGAGAGTGCATGACAATCAAGGCCTCGGTAAGAACTTGAAGACCCTATGAATCGTCGTCATAACGATATAACATCATAACGAAAACTATAAAACCAACAATTATGAATCCTAACAAGAAAATCGTGCTGACGCTTGATGCAGGCGGAACGAACTTCGTGTTCTCAGCAATTTGTGACAATGAAGAGATTGTAGAACCTGTTCGACTGAAAGCCGTTACAACAGACACAGAAGGCTGCCTGGCCACCCTTGTGCAAGGCTTCACCACAGTCAAGGAGATGCTCGACACAGAGCCTGTTGCCATCAGTTTTGCCTTCCCTGGCCCTGCCGACTATGAGCGCGGCGTGATTGGCGACCTGCCCAACTTCCCTTCCTTCCGCGGTGGTGTGGCTCTTGGCCCGTACTTGGAGAGCGTCTTCAAGATTCCCGTGTATGTGAACAACGACGGCAATCTCTTCGCATATGGTGAGGCTTTGGCTGGAGCTCTGCCGCGTGTCAATAAGGCACTCGAGGAAGCTGGTTGCAAACGTCGCTACAAGAATTTGGTAGGCATCACCCTCGGCACTGGTTTCGGTGGAGGTGTGGTAATTGACAAGGTCTTGTTGACGGGTGATAACAGTTGTGGCGGCGATGTTTGGTGCATGCGAAACGGCATGTATCCCTTCGTGATTGCACATGAGAGTGTCAGCATTCGTGCCGTCCGCAGAGTGTATGCTGAAATGTCGCACGAAGAGATTGGCGACCTCACTCCCAAGGACATCGGCGACATTGCAAATGGCACTCGGCCAGGCAATGCCAAGGCTGCTCAGGAGAGCTTCCGTCAACTGGGTCAAGTAACGGCTGCAGCCCTTGTGAATGTACTCAATATTGTGGACGGAATCGTAGTTATTGGTGGCGGACTGTCGCACAATTCGAAATGGATTCTGCCTGGCATGATGGAGGAGTTCAACCGTCCTGTAGGCACTTTCTCTGGCAACCTGCTCCCTACCCTTCAGTCGGAAGTTTACAACTTCGAAGACCCTGAGCAGCGAGCAGCCTTCCTCGAGGATAAGGATGTCTATGTGAATGTGCCCCATACCGACAAGAAGGTTCTGTATTGTGCACAGCGCAAAGTGGCTGTCACCATCTCCGAACTCGGTGCAAGCAAAGCTATCAACCTGGGAGCTTATAACTTCGCATTGAATCAGTTGGAGAAATAATGGGAGAGATGACACATCTGAACAAGCGCAGACGTAAGTTGCTTAGGAAACTTATCCTGAACACAAGGATAAACACCGACCTGCTACGCTACCTTCGCAACCGTATCCGCCGTTGGAGGCTCTGCAGAGAGAAGTCAACTGTCGTGGCGCATCCCACCAATGCCATGATAGAGTTAGGCAACGTCTGCA
>CACXUA010000030.1 GCA_902770725.1 uncultured Bacteroidales bacterium
GCGCTCGAAGTCCTGTATGATGTTGTTCAGCTCCGTCTGGTTCGACTTGAGGAACTTCCTTCGCGCCGGCACATTGAAGAATAGATTGCTGACCTCGAAGTTCGCTCCGACAGGACACGAGCATACCTCCTGCGACACAACACGGGAGCCTTCGAGGCACAACTGCACGCCCAACTCCTGCTCTGCCGTACGAGTCGTCAGCTTGACCTGCGACACAGCAGCAATGGAGGGCAAAGCCTCGCCACGGAAGCCCATCGTCTGGAGCGTAAAGAGGTCCTCGGCCTTCGCTATCTTGGAAGTTGCATGCCGTTCGAAAGCCATACGGGCATCCGTCTCAGTCATGCCCTTGCCGTCATCTATAACCTGTATGGACGTACGACCAGCATCCTGCACCAGCACGTCAATCGTTGACGCACCGGCATCGACGGCATTCTCCATCAGTTCCTTGATGACGGATGCCGGACGCTGCACAACCTCACCTGCGGCTATCTGGTTGGCAACGGAATCAGGAAGAAGGTGTATGATGTCCATTATCTTTCGTTATGACGTTATAACGTTATTACAAGAAATCGTTTTATCTGATTCCCGTCAGCAGGAAGCGCCACAGGATTATCAAAGCAAAGACTAGCGCAATGATGATAGGCCATCCCAACTTAGAACCCTCTTCCTTATGCTTTTGAGCACGAGGGGTATAGTTGATGAAGGTGCCACGGAACTTGTCCGCATCATAATGCTCATCGCTTGCAGGCATCTCGCCTTGCTCACGCTTTACGTCATCTACAAGCTTCTGAAGGCGGTCGTGCGACTCGTCTGTATAGATGCTTACTCTGCGGAAACCTCGGGGCTTCCTTGTGCTAAACAGGTTCATTTATTGTTCTGATTGTTCTATGTTCTCTGGGAGTTCTATGTTACTTGTGGTATCTGTAGGCTCCACCACCTCAGGAAGGGGTTCATCAACTTTAGGAGAGGACGGAGGGGGAGTCACTATGCCTCTCTTCTTCTTTATCTCGCTAAGCCTCTGCTTGGGTGCAGAGTGGCGCACACTCTCCTTAAGTTCTGTGCCAGCCTTCTTAGGTCGCCACTCGAAGAGGTCGTATCTGTCAACAGGTCTGATATAGTCGAACCATGCAAAGTTCTGTAAATAATACTTGTCAGCAGGAATAAGCGGAATGGGGTACATTACACCTGTTGCTGCAGGCATCCAAATATGATCTACCCTTCTATTATTCACATACATCTTGAGCAAGGAAGTCTCCGTATAATTCAGTTCTACCATAATGCTATCCTCATCGAAAGGATAATAATTGACGAAGACGTTTCCCTCGGAAGTAGAGAGATACAATTCACCCCCCTTGAAGTAGGAATGCATCTCATGACCTGCCACTTGGTTATAATGGATGCTATCTATCTTCTCCACAGAGAGAGCTTGCCGCAACACCTGTATACTATCAATATCCTCGCCGCTGAAGAAGATACGTATCTCTTCACCCAACTGCTGCTGCCCCTCTTGCCAAAGAATAGGGTCACGATACATAAACAGGACACTATCGCGTGTATCATAAACCAGCGAGTCGCAGACAGCCTGTATGTCACGACGGAAGGCACGCATATGGTAATAAGCATGCACAATGCGATAAGTAGAGTCTGTGTCTATGTTATATGTAAAGACTTTGATTGTATCGGCATGGGCATACATCGTATCCTGCTGACTATAGTCTATTACCACAGCGCTATCCGTTGCCATCACATAACCAGTGTTGTCATTGTAATAACAATACTCGCCCGTAAACATATTCTTGTTGACCACATCCGTATATACAACATTACCGAAGGCTTCTGCTATAGCAATGTCGTCATTCCATACAACACTATCACCAATAAGACGTTTGCCATTATTGGAAAGGATACTACGATCCAACAAATGCGTATGCTTAGCCTGTGTGTCATAGTAACCCAACTCAGAATAGATATGGTTCTCTCCATTCTCGATGTTTGATGGGCCTACGATATGAGCAATGGCAGTCTCTGTATTATAATGGAGGGTGTCAGAGATGAGCACCGTCTCTGGCTTTGCAGGTGGAGCAGGATTGACAAGACGGACATTGTAGTTGAAGACCGCCTTGTGAGTGGCTGGACTATATTCACCCCAATCACTAGTCAACTGGTTATCGTGGTCAAGGACTCTTCCGCCTTCAAAGAAATAACCCAGATCATACAAACGGTCATAATCAAGACTATCTGTATAAATGGTCATCGTTCCATGCTTAAACACAACATCATAACGTGCCCTTGCCAATCGGTCAAGACCATCGTAATAGAGCACCTCACTGTTTAGCTTAAGTGTATCTCCCTGATTCATGCGAACATTTCCGAAAGCATCAAAGGAGTTGGTGGATTCGTAGTATAGGGCACTATCGCAATACATCAGCACACCTTCATGACTGAACCGCACATCGCCCACAAGGATTTGTGCTGTGCGATGCAAGCGTTCATCGAAGTAAAGACGGTCGGCATGCAACAGGTGCACCTTGCTGTCGGAAGATGTTCTCTTTCCAGCAGGCTTAGGGTCCGGTGTTACAGCCATCATGAAACAAAGGCAAAAGAACAGGGACGCACAAAGGAAGTATAGTCGCTGTCTCTTCACTTAATCCAGCCCTCGTATTGGAAATCGCAATCTCTCCAGTCCGGATTGATGCGGATATAAGTACTTTTTTGCTTCTCTTTAATCCAATTAAGGATTGCTTCCTCTCCCTTCTTATTCTTAACGATGTCCTGCATCACCTGGAAATCCTCTGTGATATTGGCACGATGTGTCAAGGTACGGTTCTTGAGGCGGGCAATGGCACAAACTGTCTTGCCTTTTGTGTTAATCATCGTGAAGGGTTTCGATATTTCGCCCACTTCGAGTCCCTCGACTGTGCGAGCAAGTTCTGGGGAAAGAGCTGAGAGTTCGCTCATCTCGAAGCGTGTGGATGTTTCACGCGTTTCCATATTGATATTGGAAACAATGCCGTGATTGTTGCGCGAGTCCTTGTCGTCGGAAGCATAGCGAGCTGCATCCTCGAAGGTTATCTTTCCGCCTAGTATATCCGATTTTATGGAGTCGAGCACAATAAGGGCACTGTCGATGTCTGCTTCTGCCACTTCGGGGCGTTTCAGGATGTGACGGCACTTCACCTTATCACCACGTTTGTCGATGAGTTGGATGATGTGAAAACCAAACTCACTCTGTGCTATCTTGCTTACCTTATTAGCATCAGTCAGGCTGAATGCCACGTTGGCAAAGCCGGGATCGAGTTCTCCCTTGCCCATATAAGGCATCTCGCCGCCCTGACGAGCAGAGCCAGGGTCTTCGCTATAAAGGCGAGCAAGCGTAGAAAAAGACGTCGAACCATTGTTGACACGCTCAGCATAGTCACGAAGCAAGCCTTTTATGCGATCTATCTCTGTCTGTGGAATGCGTGGCTGCAGAACAATTATCTGCACCTCCACCTGAGTAGGGATGAGTGGCAAGCTATCCTCTGGCAAATCTTTGAAGTAGCGACGCACTTCGGCTGGAGTAACTTTAACATCAGACGTCAGTTGCTCACGCATACGGACGGCAGTCAATCTGTTTTTCCATAGATCGAAGAGTTCCTCGCGCATTTCTATAGAGGACATCTTCATGTACTCCTCGAGTTTCTCTTTTGAGCCTGCCATCAGAATCTTTTCGTTGAGATCCTGCTCAACATACTGATTGACGTCTGCATCTGTAACCTCAACGCTATCGATAACTGCTTGGTGAAGGAAGAGTTTCTGTATGGCAAGTTGTTCAGGGAGGACACAATAGGGATTGCCCTTTATCTGCGAGCCATATTCCAGTCGCTGCTTCTCTATATCAGAGCGCAATATAGCCTCATCGCCTACGACCCATACCACCTCATCTATGACATTCTTTTGTGCCATAGAAAGCATGCAGGAGAGTGCAGCAATGAGACAGAGTGTATATCGTTTCCTCGCGTTCATGCGTTTAATGATTGTTTACTGTCTTGAGTGCTTCCTTGTCGAGTTCGACGGTATAGCGCTTGCGAAGTTCTACCACGAACTCATCTTCCTTGAGACGCTGATAGTCACTCACAACCTGATTACTTACGTCAGTCCATGCTGCAGGACCTTTCTTGAGAACCTTACCGAAGACGCCGACATTGGGGAAGTTCTTGACTGGCTTGAGTTCTGCACTCTTGTCCTTGAAGGCAAGTTTATCAATATTTGCATTGTCGCCCTTTTTGAAGACGCGACGCTCCACACGAACCATGATGCTGTCCTTATTGAAGGTCTCGCGGATGGCACCCATCCACTTATCCTGTGGCAACTTCTTGACGAGCTTTTGCACAGCCTTAACGTCGGCAGCGTTCTTGCAGTAATACACCATACCACTGTAGTGCGGTTCGTTCCAAGCATATTGTTTCTTATTCTTTTTGAAGTAGTTCTCCAGTGCTAGTGTATCCTTGGCTGCGGGTTCCCAAATATTGCGGTTGCACTCCTCAAAGAGAAGCAGACCATCATGATACTCCTGGACAAGATACTTCAACTCGTCGTCTTTAGCACAGAACTCGTCGGTCTTTTCATCAAGTATCTGCTCGATAGTCTTCTGATTCTGCCCTGCAATGGAGTCGAGAACCTGTTGTGCAAGATAGTTCTCTACGCCTTGTCCCTCGAGGTACTGCATTATCTTGTCGTGCAACTCTTCGTAAGTTTCAAGGTCCTTCTTGCTGATAAGTTTCACAATATCGTAGCCGAAGGGCATCAGGAAGGGTTCACTCATCTCGCCCTCGTTGAGGGAGTAGGCCACGTCCTCGAATTCCTTTACGACCTGATTGGGGCCAATCCAGGGCAGCACGCCGCCGCGCATTGCGGAGCCTGGGTCTTGTGAGACTTGTTTAGCCAGCTCTGCGAAGTCGGCACCATCTTTCAATGCCTGATAGACCGAGTCTATCCTTGCTTTTGCTGCTGCCTTCTTTTCTTCTGTTGCATCTTGTGGCAGGACAATCAGGATGTGTGCAGGCTGCAAGAGTTGCTTGCCCTCGAGGCGAGAAAGCAGTCCGTCGTAGTATTTGCGCACCTCTGCCTCTTTGGCTCCTTCCGGCACGAGCAGCGGACGTATCTGCTGGTCGCGATACTGGCGAAACTCATTCTGATAGCTGGAGAGCGTGTCCAACTTGTCATCGAGGGCGGCTTGGACCTTGAGTTTGTAGTTCACGAAAAGGTCAACATACTCGTCCACACCCTTCTTGTCTATGACGCCTTCCGAGTTGTTCTTATTATAGTTGTATTCAAACTCACTGCGAGTGACGGGGACTCCATTGATGCGCATCACGATGGGGTCTTCCTGAGCGGCAGCCGTCATAGCGAGGGCTACCAAAGATAAGCTGATAAGTATTCTTTTCATCTTTAATAAGGTTAATAGGCTTAATGAGGTTGTTGGGATTGATGTTACTGTGGACGGCTGTAGTTGGGAGCCTCGCTGGTGATGGTCACATCGTGGGGATGGCTCTCCTGCACGCCTGCATTGGTGATACGAACGAACTTGGCATTGTGAAGGTCCTGTATGGTTGCAGCACCGCAATAGCCCATGCCGCTACGAAGGCCACCAATGAGTTGGTACTGTACGGAGCCCTTGTATGGCACGCGACCTGCGATTCCTTCGGGCACAAGTTTCTTGGTGTCCTTGACGTTTCCCTGGAAGTAACGGTCCTTCGAGCCGCACTCCATTGCTTCGAGCGAACCCATGCCGCGATAGCTCTTGAACTTACGACCGTTATAGATGATGGTATCGCCTGGGCTTTCTTCTGTGCCAGCCACGAGGGAGCCGATCATGACGCTGTATCCGCCGGCTGCGAGAGCCTTGACGACGTCGCCGCTGTAGCGCAAGCCACCATCGGCTATGAGAGGCACGCCGGTTCCTTCCAGTGCCTTGGCCACATCATAGACGGCGCTGAGCTGAGGCACACCGACGCCAGCCACGACACGGGTTGTGCAGATGCTGCCGGGGCCGATGCCGACCTTAATGCCATCGGCACCTGCTTCGACGAGCATACGGGCTGCTTCGCCTGTAGCGACGTTGCCTACCACGATATCCACGTCGGGATACATCTTCTTGGCTTCCTTCAGTTTCTCCACAACGAACTTGCTGTGGCCGTGAGCGGTATCGATGACGATGGCATCGACATCTGCCTCGACGAGAGCCTTGATGCGGTCGAGTGTATCGGGTGTCACACCTACGCCGGCAGCCACGCGCAGACGTCCTTTGTTGTCCTTGCAGGCCATTGGTTTGTCCTTCGCTTTCGTGATGTCCTTGTAGGTAATCAGGCCGATGAGTTTGTTGTCGTCGTCGAGGACGGGCAACTTCTCTATCTTGTTCTCCTGCAGAATCTTAGCGGCTGCACCGAGGTCGGTCTGGACGTGAGTGGTTACAAGGTTCTTGCATGTCATCACCTCATCGACGGGACGGTCGATGTTCTGCTCGAAACGGAGATCACGATTCGTGACGATGCCCTTCAGATGGCGCTCATCATCGACGACGGGGATGCCTCCGATGTGATATTCCGACATCAGCTCGAGTGCATCCCGAACGCTGCTGCCCAACTTGATGGTGATGGGATCGTAGATCATACCATTCTCGGCACGCTTCACGATGGCCACCTGACGAGCCTGTTCGTCGATGCTCATGTTCTTATGAATCACGCCGATGCCACCTTCGCGGGCAATGGCAATGGCCATCGGAGCCTCTGTGACCGTATCCATAGCGGCGGTTACAAAGGGAATCTTCAGTTCGATGTGCCTTGAGAACTTCGTTTCGAGGGACACTGTACGAGGCAGAACCTCTGAATAGCCGGGAACCAAAAGGACGTCGTCGTAGGTGAGACCGTCCATCACAATCTTGTCTGCAATAAATGATACCATAACCTTTTTAATTTTATTATTGCGTGCAAAGGTACGGAAAAATTGCTTATGTTGTACTGCCTGACGCTGTATTTTTTCCTTTATATAAGCATTCTTAACATTATGCAATAAGTTTTGACATTGCTCCTGCTGTAAATCCCGACTCTGTTCATGATTTGACATTTTGTCGCGCAAAACTATACTTTTGCTTACACTTTGAATTTCACAGAGTCGCTCGAAAGCGTTAAATTCGCATCGAGGCATACTTTTCTTCATTTTTCGGCTTTTTTGCGCTTAAAACGCTTTCGCCTGATACTGAACAGGTTACATGTCGCGATTTTTGAGGCAAACTGCTGAATTGACAACTCCATGTTACAAAATCGACCATTTCACCGCAATTTTTGGCATTTTTCGGCGTAATTTTTCGCTCAACGAACACTAGGGGAATTGCAAAGATGGCATAGGGGAATTGCAACTCCCCTATGCGGCGTTGAAGACTCCTCCCTGCCGGATTGGCAAATTCGGCGTAATTCGAGGCCATTTCCGGCACTTTCGAAAATAACATTATGACAGGAAGATGATTGTTTTACTTACTTTTTTCTATTTCGACAATTGCGACTGATATTGCTTTGACTGCAACAAAATCTGTCTTTTTCGCACTTTTTTTTGCACTAACCTGGCGCAACATTCATCAGTTTTTAGTAATTTTGTCGCTGCTGAAACACATAATATAATTATAAATAAGTATGCTTAGGAAAATCCGTTTGACACTCGCCATCATCTTCTGGGTGCTGATTACCTGGCTCCTGCTGGACTTCACAGGAACTGCGCAAGCCTACCTGGGATGGATGGCAAAGATTCAGTTCATTCCGGCACTGCTGGCGCTGAACGTCGGAGCACTGCTCTTCGTCGTCACACTCACCCTTCTGATGGGACGCATCTACTGTTCCGTCATCTGTCCGCTGGGCGTGATGCAAGACTTCATCGCCTGGCTGCGAAAGAAGAAGAACAAGTACAACTACTCGCCCGCAAAGAGCACTCTTCGCCTCATCGTGCTTGTTGTAGCCTTTGCCATCCTGGTTGCGAATGTGGGTTGGCTTGCAGGACTCGTCTTTCCATACAGCACCTACGGACGAATTGTCTCAACCATCTTAGCTCCCCTCTACAAGCTCGCGAACAACGGACTTGCGGCAATTGCCGAACACTACGACAGCTACGCCTTCTACGAGGTTGACGTCTGGATTAAGAGTATCTCGGCTCTCGTCGTTGCTCTTCTCACGTTGGGCATCATCGCCGTGCTGGCCTGGAAGAACGGACGCACTTGGTGCAACACGATTTGCCCCGTCGGAACACTACTCGGACTGATTAGCAGGAAGTCGCTTCACGGGCCGGTCTTCGACTTGGAAAAGTGCAACAGTTGCGGCCTTTGCGCCAGAAACTGCAAATCGGCTTGCATCAACGTGAAGGAGCACGACATCGACATGAGCCGCTGCGTGATGTGCGGAAACTGCATGGAAACGTGCCGTCAGGACGCCATGCACTTCGGCAACAGAAGCGAAGCAGTTCATCAGACGAAGGAAGGAACGGACGAAGGGCGTAGAGCGGTGCTTACAGGCGTTGCTTTGCTTGCCGGCACAGCCATCGCAAAGGCACAGGCAAAGGTGGAACCAAAGACGACAGACGGCGGACTGGCTGACATTATCAAGAAGAAGAAACCGCGTCGCGAGAAGCTCATCACGCCTCCAGGTTCGCTCTCGATACGCAACCTCCGCACGCACTGCACGGCCTGCCAGCTCTGCATCGACGCTTGCCCCAACGACGTCCTGCGCCCAAGCAGCAGCCTCGACCGCTTCATGCAACCCGAGGTAAGCTACGAGCGCGGCTATTGTCGCCCTGAGTGCAACCGCTGTTCGCAGGTCTGCCCGACCTCGGCCATACAGCCCGTTTCCGTAGAAGAGCGCACTGCCATACAAGTCGGACACGCCGTCTGGACTCGCAACCTCTGCATCCCCGTCAAGGACGAGAAGCCTTGTGGACTCTGCGCACGTAAGTGCCCGGCTCAGGCCATACAGATGGTTCCCCTGCAGGCCGGTGTGCATCAGGACGGATGGCGCTGGCGCGATGCCGACGGCGACGAAATCCCAAGGGAGAAAGTGCTGCTTATTCCCGTCGTCAACGAAGAGAAGTGCATCGGTTGCGGCGCATGCGAGAACCTCTGTCCCTCAAATCCCATCAGCGCCATACACGTCGAAGGGCACGAGGTACACAGAGAGATTTAATTAAGGAATAGGGATTAGAGATTAAAGATTAGAGACGAAAGACTATGAAAGATATAAGCAGACGAGACTTCCTTAAAGTCTCAGGCACCACAGCAGCAACCGCAGCGCTGGCATCCTGCAGCATGAAAGACGCTGGCGATGACGGCGAAGTCGATTACATGGGACACCACGAAGGTCCTGTCCCTACAGACAAAATGACCTATCGCACCAATCCGAAGCAAGGCGACAAGATAAGCCTGCTCGGCTATGGATGGATGCGACTGCCAACCGTCAACAATGGCAGTGCCCGTACGCAAGAGAACACGCGTGGCAACGAAATAGATCAGGAACAGGTGAACCGCCTTTGCAAATACGCCCTCGACCACGGCGTCAACTACTTCGACACGTCGCCTGCCTATTGTCGGGGTAAAAGCGAAGAAAGCCTTGGCATAGCCCTCGAAGCAAGCGGCTACAAGCGTAGCGACTACTTCATCGCCACGAAACTCTCTAACTTCTCGCCCTCGCAGTATGACTTCGAGGAGGGAAAGGCAATGTTCGAGCGTAGCCTTGAGTACCTGAAGACCGACTATATCGACTACCTGCTGCTGCACAGCATCGGCGGAGGCGGTATGGGGCCCGTTCATCAGCGCTATCTCGATAACGGCTTACTCGACTGGCTCATGGAACAACGTGAAGCAGGACGCATCCGCAACCTCGGCTTCTCCTTCCACGGCGATGTGGCCGTCTTCGACTGGGCTTTGGCACATCACGACGAATATCATTGGGACTTCGTACAGATACAAGCAAACTATGTCGATTGGGAGAACGAGGAGGACAAGGGACGCTCGGGCAAGTACCTCTACGACGAACTGGTGAAGCGAGGCATCCCTGTTGTCATTATGGAACCACTGCTCGGCGGACGTCTGTCCAAAGTGCCAGACCACGTCGTGGCCCACTTCAAGCGTCGCAAGCCGGAAGACAGCGTCGCATCATGGGCATTCCGATACATTGGCTCCAAACCTGCTGTACTTACCGTTCTCAGCGGCATGACTTATATGGAGCACCTGGAGGACAACCTTCGTACATACTCCCCCCTTGAGCCTCTCACGGAAGAGGAACAGGAATGGCTCGAGGAAGAAACGGCCACGCTCATCAAGAGCTATCCCACCATCGACTGCAATGACTGCAAGTACTGCATGCCCTGCCCGTATGGTCTCGACATCCCGGGCATCTTCGTACATTATAATAAATGTGTGAACAAAGGCAATGTCCCCGAGAGTCAGCAAGCTAAGAATTACGAAAAGGCAAGGCGAGCCTTCCTCGTCGGCTACGACAGGAGTGTGCCCAAACTACGCCAGGCAAACCATTGCATCGAGTGCCGCGAGTGCATATCACACTGCCCGCAACAGATTGACATACCTCGCGAAATGCAACGCATAGACAGTTTCGTCGAGAAACTCAAACAAGGAACTCTATAAACACAAAAGGCGCCTCCACGATGTGAAGGCGCCTTTCTTTCCTGGCACTTCCTAGGAATTCCTGGGCTTTACTAGGCTATCCTAGGACTCCTAGTATTCTATTTCTTCTCGCTCATTGTGAAGTCGAGGGTGCCGCCCGCAATGAGTTGCTGATGCGTAAGCTTCCAATCGGTTATCTTCTTGCCGTTAAGTTTTACGCCTTTCACGTAGATGGCCTTATCCGACTTACGCGGTGCGTTGATGGTCAGGTCTTTGCCTCCTGGCATATGCAGTACGGCATGACGGAACAAAGGCGTGCCGATGACGTATTCTGCCGAGCCGGCATTGAAAGGATAGAAGCCGAGGGAAGAGAAGATATACCAGGCCGACATCTGTCCGCAGTCGTCGTTGCCCGCATAGCCGCAGGGTGAAGCATTGTAGAAGGTGCTTCGAACCTGTTCCACAAGCTCCTGCGTACGCCAAGGCTGGCCAGCGAAGTTATAAAGATAGACGGTGTGATGGCTTGGCTCATTACCGTGAGCGTACTGTCCTATGAAGCCACTTGCATTGCCGTTCACTTCGCCGCTGGTCTCCGTCAGCGTAAAGTTCTCGTTAAGCTTCTTGATGAAAGGTTTCACGCCGCCAAAGAGGTCAATAAGCCCTTGCGGGTTCTGCGGCACGAACCACATATATTGCCATGCGTTGCCTTCTACGAAGCAAGGATTCTCATAGCTCAGCGGATCGAAAGGCTCCAGCCAGTTGCCCTTGTCGTCCTTAGGTTGGAAGAAGCCCGTAGCAGGGTTGAAGAGGTTACGATAGTACTCGCTGCGCTTGATGAAGCGTTCGTAGTCGGCCGTCTTGCCGAGCTTCTTTGCCACAGCTGCCACGCACCAGTCGTCGAAAGCCTGTTCCATAGTGATTGACACACTGACGTTCTGCCGGTTCTGCGGCATGTAGCCAAACTCTTCCCACACTTCGAAGGGACTGTTGGGATGCGTACGGGTGCTACTCTCCACCATAGCTTTGTAAGCCCTCTCGACATCGAGCCCGGGCAATTCCGACATGATGGCATCGGCCACAACGGGTATAGCGTGATTGCCTATCATGCAGTAGTTGTCCTGTCCCCAGAGGTCCCAGATGGGCAGGTAACCGTATGTCTCATGATGCAGAACCATATCGCGGACGAACTGCACGGCAATGTCGGGATATAGCAAGGTGTAGAGAGGATGAGCTGCACGGAAGGTGTCCCAGAGGCTGAAGGTGCTGTGATATGCTTGTCCCTTAGGCATCTGCTTAATCTCGAAGTTAGTATCCATGTAGCGGCCATCTACGTCACTCATCGTGTTGGGCTGCATGAGGACATGATAGAGGCCGGTGTAGAAGATAGTCTTCTGGTCGTCCGTACCTTCGATGTCGATGGTGGAAAGTTCCTTCTCCCAGGCATCATGAGCGGCGCGGGTGTAGTAGTTGAAGTCCCAAGACTGCGCCTCTGCCTTCATATTTCCACGGGCTCCATCGTTATCAACGGGAGAGATAGCCACCTTGGCCAGTACATCTTTCTTATTATTGGGGAAGCGGAGTGCGGCGCGGAGTGTTCGGCCGTTGACGACATCGCTTCCTCCTGCATTACGCCCGCCGTCCATCAGGATACGGCTCTCGAAAGGACGGGAGAACTCTATGCGGAAATACACTTTACGAAGCTTAGCCCAACCAGTCAGGACACGGAAGCCTTCGATGGTCTTGTCGTCGAGGATGCGTATCTGGCTCTGAATAATCTGGTAGGCGCGACGTCCTGTGTAGTAGGCATCACCACGGAAGGTCATACGGTCGAGGTCGAGGATGACGGTCTGCTCCTTACCTTCGGGGAACGTGTACTTATGGATGCCGGCATGAACTGTTGCAGAGAGTTCCACGTTGATATTCTCTCCGCCGAGCAAGTCAACCATATAATAACCTGGAGCCGCTTTCTCTTGTGAGTGCTTGAAGGGCAAAGCAAAGATGCCTTTACGCAGCAGTTCGAGCGTGACATGCTTGGTGGTGGGCATCAGGGAGATGTCGATGAGGTCGGTGCAACCAGTGCCGCTGAGGTGAGTATGCGTGAAGCCGAAGATGGAGTCGCGGTTGTAGTCGTAGCCACAACAAGGGTCCCATGTGACATACTGCTCGGTTTCCGGAGCGAGTTGCACCATGCCTTGAGGCATCGTCGGACCAGGGAACGTGCTGCCGCTCAGGGCTCCTGTGTCGTCGGTCTGTGTGCCGATGAAAGGATTGACATACTTGGTGTAGTCCGTCGCCATACTGCTGCTCATGAAAGAGCATGCAGCGAGGCATAAGATTGCTATGCGTTTCGTCTTATACATAATTAAAACATGTTAATGGTTTGCGCAAAGTTCGTGATTTCTTTTGTCATTCACAAAAAAATATCTACTTTTGTGCCGAAAAAGACAACGAAACGCATGAAACGCCTCCTTATTCTATTATTTATCGCACTACCTTTTGCGACACTTCATGCCCAGACCGGGGACTCCCTGCGCGTGGACACGCTGCAGGAAGTGGAGGTGCGAGGCGATTCCATCCTTCGCGTCAACGAAGCCATTCGCCAAGCCCTTGGCAGAGAGCAATCCACGCGTATCGGATATCCTTCCGTAAGCGATGTGCTCGGTGCCAGGGTGACGGACAAGATCATGCACCCCTTTGCCATCAAGGACAGAAAGAGGGACAAGAAGCATGCCCGCGACCGAAAGATACTGGAGGAATACGAGCAGTTGACTCGCGTCAAGACTTTCGAAGAGCTTCTCGACGAGGCCATCCGCAAGCAAGCCATCGAGGATGGCAAAGAGCCCCCTACCCGCTCCGGCAAGCTTAAATAGGCCTCGGCTCTGCCCCCTCCCATCCCATTTTCCCCATTATCCCCATTAAACCCATAAAACCCATAATATCCATGAACAAGCAAGACAAGCGATTCATGCAACTGGCCATCGACCTGAGCATAGAAAACGTAGCAAACGGCGGCGGACCCTTCGGAGCAGTCATCGTCAAAGACGGAGAAGTGGTCGCTACCGGCACAAATCGCGTTACCGCAAACAACGACCCGACAGCCCACGCAGAAGTGTCTGCCATCAGAGCCGCCTGCCAGAAGCAGGGCTCCTTCAAGCTCGAAGGCTGCACCATCTACACCTCGTGCGAGCCCTGTCCCATGTGCCTAAGCGCCATCTACTGGGCCGGCCTCAGCCGCATCTGCTATGCCAATAACAAGCAAGACGCAGAGGACATCAACTTCGGAGACAAATTCATCTACGAAGAAATAGAGCGGCCCATGTCCGAGCGCACCATTCCCACAGAGAATTTCATGCGTGAAGAAGCACTGCAAGCCTTCAGGAATTGGGAAGAGAAAACTGACAAAATAGAATACTAAACTGCCTGCATCGGGAAACGCCCTATAGAGAAATGACAAACGCCCTATAGGGGAATGAGCAACGCCCTATAGGGGAATGACAAACCCTCCTGCCTGCGTTGAAAAAGGCTGAAACATGAACTTCAAACCATGAACTGGCATAAATACTCACCCGCCTTCATGACCCTCCTCGTGTTCCTGTTGGCACAAGGACTCGGGACTATCTTGCTCTTCGGCTTCGGCATGCTGGTTTCGCCCGAATTCAACGCCGCCATCAAAGCCTTTACACGCGGAATGGCACAAAACTTGCCGGCGTTTGAGCTAATACCCGTTTCGGCCTTCTCACTCATCCTCATAGCGACGGACATCATCGCCGTCCTGCTCTGCTACTTCTTCCTGCACAACATCCGCCTCCTCACACAAAGCGACCTCGCCTCCATCAAGTGGCAGCCAGCCATACTTGCAATCGCCGGAGGCATGCTCGCAGCCTTCAGCACATCCATCCTCACAGAGGATGTCGCCCTGCCCGACATCATGCAGGAAATGGCCCTCGCCATGTCCCACAACTTCTGGGGACTGCTCGCCATCGCCATCATAGGCCCCATCGCCGAAGAACTACTCTTCCGCGAAGCAATCGAAGGCGAAATGCTGCGCAGAGGAGCCAATCCGTGGACCGCCATCCTCATCTCAGCCATTGCCTTCGGCACAGTTCACTTCAACCTCGCACAAGGCCTCTACGCACTACCCCTAGGCATCATCTTCGGCATCATCTACTATAAGACAGGAAACATCCTGCTCACCGCCCTCCTGCACATCACAAACAACAGCCTCGCCGCCCTGCAAATGTGCCTCATGGGGGAAGATTTCGCCGAAGTCTCCTACGCAGACCTGCTCGGAGGAGACACAGCAGCCTCGGTCATTATGGCACTGTGCGCCATATTCTCCATCCTGCTGATTGCACTTTTCTGGGATAAATATCCCTCAACGCAAAACAACCCCAAAAAGGCCCTTCCTTAATGGAAAGAACCTATCCGATGTGTTAATTTTATTAAATTGGCGCAACTTATTGTTAAAATTAGTTAACCGAACACTGTTATTGGTTTATTTTCCTGCGTTTAGTCGTACCTTTGCGGTTACCATTCATGTAAAAAAGGGCGAACTATGCACTTTAATGAAACAACATATTTTATTTTTTAATTTAATTAACAATGAAAAAGAAACTCATTCAATTACTCATGCTGCTCGTAGTAGCAGTCAGTGTAGGTTCGTTCGTATCTTGTAAGGATACTAACGAAGATTTGTACAACGAGTTGCGCACAAAGTACATCCAGGACAACGCTACCCTGAAGGAAGCGTTCGATGCACAGGTTGCCGAACTTGAGGATCAGATTGCCACTTACAAGGAAGCCCTCGATGCTCTTGAAGAGGCATTCAGCGGTTTCAAATCTTGCGGTTGCGACGAAGATGCACTCAAGGCTCTCATCAATGGCCTCACAGAACAGATTGAGGGTATCAACGACCAGATTGCCACACTTACCGCTGGTCTTGAAAAAGCAGCCACACAAGAGCAGGTAAATGCAATCAACTCGACCATCGCTGCACTGAAACAGCAGGTTGACGACATGGATGGTGCACTCAAAGCACTCATCGCAGCATTCAACCCCCTCGCTTCTGAGTTCGCTTCTTATAAGACCGCTCAGGACATTCTCACGAATACTGTAAACGACTTGTCTGCTGCACTCGAACAGGTGAAGAACGACCTCGCTGGTGTAAACCAGTGCAAGTGCGACTACAACTACGTAACCAACAAGTTGGTTGAACTCGAAACGAAGATGTCTGCAGCTGAGGCACAGGCAAAGCAGGCTTACGACCTCGCAACATCAGCTGTCACCAAGGCTGACGAAGCAAAAGACATCGCCAATGGTGCAAGCAGCGCCGCCAACGAAGCTAAGCTGACCGCACAGCAGGCTAAGGACGCAGCCGACGCTGCTACAACTGCTGCCACCAACGCTACAGACGCTGCTCAGCAGGCAGTCACTGCAGCAGCCCTCGCACAGCAGGCAGCAGAAGCAGCTGGTCTCACAGCTGGCGAAGCTAAGCAGTTCGCTCAGCAGGCTCAAGAGAATGCAAACACTGCACTGCAGACTGCAAACGCAGCTAATGCACTCGCCACATCTGCCAACACTCTCGCGCAGAGCGCCCTGGACAAGGCAAATGAGAACGCTACAAACATTGCGACTCTGCAGGAGAACGCTCGCATCGTCGAGAACCTTGTGAACAAGAACACAGAAGACATTGCAAAGAACGCTCTGGACATCACCGACCTGCAGGGTAAGGTTCAGAAGAACATTGAAGACATTGCAAAGAATGCTTCAGACATTGCAACCAATGCTCAGAACATTCAGACCAATGCTCAGAACATCCAGACCAATGCCAATGAAATAAGCGCCATCAAGACTCAGCTCACCACTATGAGCGAAGCTACACAGGCAGCTCTTGATCGTGCGAACGAGGCTTATGCAAAGGCAGAAGCCAACTACAGCCTCATCAGCGGCATCAACGAAACCATCGCCGGCATGAAGGGAACCTACGACGAGAAGTTCAGCTACCTCGAGAACACAACAAGCACGCTGACACAGAACCTGCAGCACCTTACAGAAGTAGTAGGTGGCAACACCACTAAGATCGAAGGCCTCCAGACCTCAGTCTCCAGCCTGACTAGCACAGTTGACAGACTTACAACCAAGATTGATAGCCTCGGAACTGTTGTAAGCGACCTGAAGGCAGAACTGGCAGAAGTGAAGACAACTTGCGAAGGACTCCTCGACAAAGCACGCCTCATCGCCAAGGAAGAAGTAGATGCTGCTAAGGCTGAAATACTTACAGAAGTAGCAACACGTCTTGAGGAATATGTCAAGAAGGGTGACCTTCCCGACTTCGAGCAATTCGTAAAAGAGGGCGACCTTCCCGACTTCGAGCAATTCGCAACAAAGGAACAACTCAAGGATTCTATTAGGAATATCGTACAAATGGTACTCACCGAGGTAGGAAAGGACCGCGAAAGAATCTCCGCCAACGAGACTGCTATATGGTACATCAACGAAGCACTCAAATATCTTGCTGGCAAATTCGACAACTACTATACGAAAGAAACTATTGATGCACTGCTCGGACAGTCAAAGGCAGAGATTACCCTTGAGCTAATCAACATTTTGAACGAGGAGATTACCAACCTGAAGGAAGAAATCAACAATGAACTCGACGACAAGATCAACCAGATTCTCGATGACGGCAACTACATCACTGAGGATGACGTTGAACCCATCGTTGACCAGATTATTGCAGGTGCAAGCAGCGATGACATTCAGTCACTGGTTGAACTCGTTACTCGTGTCATCACTCTTGAGAACACAACTGTCAAGGTCGAGGATTATGAACTCGACAAGCAAGCTATCTGGGATCAGGTTAACACCAACACCACTGACATAAGCGACATCAAGGGACAACTTGAGACAATTAACTCTACCCTTGAGACAATTCAGAACGACATCACCGACCTGAAGGATCGCATGGATGATGTAGAAAGCAGACTTGACGACGTTGAAGATGCTATCGATCAGCTCAATGAGGATATCGCAGCTATTCAGAACGCTCTTGCTAAGCAAGTTACTGGCATCATCGTTCAGGGCACATTCAACCCCATGTTCGGTTCATTCAGCATTCCTGCAAACATCCAGACAAATGCTCTCATAGCATTCTATGGTGTACCACGTGAGGATGTTGAGTTCCCAACAGACGACGACAACTTCTATGTTCGCAAGGAAGAGGTTCTCACAGCTAAGGATATGGAGATGCTCGGTGACATAGAAACCTTCATAGCTCCTGCAAACCTCCCCATCCTGAACGAAAACGGCAATGCAGGTAAGGTTTACATGACCATCAATCCCAACACCGCTGATCTCGAAGGCCTGAAGCTGAGCCTCGTCAACACTCTTGACGAAGAGTCTCCCATCAAGCTCTCTCCCATCAGAAAGTGCAATGAGAAGTTGCAGTTCGGTTACACACGTGCTGACAATGGCTTCTACGTAGCAGACGCATTTGTTACTCCTCAGACTGTAATGGAAGAAGACAATGGCCTCGCTCTTACTAGAGACGACATCACAGCTCTGTATCACGAAGTACATGCCCAGATGGTAAACATCGGCGACAACTTCTTTACTCCTGGCAGACAAAGTGATTTGGGCAAACTCGCCACAAGCGTATATCAAGTTATCAGCAGTCTTAAGGCTGACAGAAATGGTTTGAAGTGCACCACCACTACAGATGATGGCAAGGAACGTTCCGTATACTCTGAGTACAACCTGGCCGCTACATTCTACAAGCCTCTCAACCTTGCTTGGGGTAAGGACTTCAACTATGTAACAATGCCTGGCTACGAAGCATTTGAGGAAATACTCAACGGCATTGCTGCTACATTGAAAGAAAATCTTGACGTATCTACAGCTACCGGCGTTATCCAGCAGATCGCTAACGAACTCAAGATTGAAGAACTGAAGTTCATTGGTCTTACCGAAGACTTTATCGCTAAGTTCGAAGCAAGAGTATCTAGCATCACTCTGAATGGCGTTGGTTATGTTATCAAAGCTCCCGGCACTGGTAACTTCGAGGTTAAGTTCGACAAGAATTTGACAGCAGGTGGTAGTCCAGTCGCTGTTCCTGAAGCTGTAGCATTTGACGACGAGAACATCACTGAGAAGAGAGCAACACTTATTGTCTTCGGCGACATTGTAGATGGTCTGAAACTTAAGATTCTCGTTCCTGCAAGAGGTGGCGACGACAAGGTTGAAGCTTATGCATCTCTCGTCTTTGACGACTCTTATGCAACTGCTCAGCTCATTGACGGTATGATTACACTTAATGTTGGCACCGAGACATATGCTCTTGCTGCATACACAGGAAGCAACCTTGCTATCACTTCCGATTGTGTTGACTTCGTTATTCTTAAGGACTGCGTTGGTCGCGACGGTTCTATCAACCTCCCAGTTGTACTTGAATTCACCGACGACGTTCGCGCTCTGCTGAGCGAGCAGGAAGGCATCCTCGACAAGATTGTTCAGGAACTGAACGACAATCTTGACCGCATTAACAACTATAGCGGAAATGCTTGGATTGATAGCTTCATGGAAGAATACCTCTGGAAGTATCTGAATCAAATCAACAACGACTACTGCTTCTTCTTCAACTCTATCAACCGTCGCTTCGGTCCGTTCCTCGTTGCAAGCAACAAGGGCAAAGGCTTCAAGCGTCTGAGCTTCTCTAAGGAATATCCGACCAAGATGGCTAAGCAGGATCTGCAATTGCATCCCACAACTAAGAATCTTGAGCTCATCGTTCCTCTGGCAAGAAAGCATGTCGCTATAACGAATGTCTTCAAGGGTAGTGCAAGCGCTCAGGGTGGTGATGCTGATTGCAAGGCTAAGTTGCAAGCAGCTAACACTGGCCAGCTTAACACCGTTGTTGATGGAACTGTACGTAAGATTGATGTAACAGGCATGGTACCTGGTTATGTATACGAGGTTGCTTACTCAATCCTTGACTTCGACGGTAACATGTCAACAATCAAGTCTTACATCACAGTTGAATAAACCACAACTTTTGAACTAAAAAGGAATCAGAGTTATGAAACTTAAAAGTATATTAATGACAGCTGCGCTGCTTGCGGGATGCCTCACGGCATCTGCGCAAGAGCCGCAGGCTGCGGAAAAGGCAAATAGTGCCTTCGTTCCTCACTGGTATCTCCAGGGTCAGATGGGTGGACAATACACCTTAGGTGAAGTTGACTTTGACGATCTTCTTTCCGGGAATGCTCAGGTAGGAGCAGGTTATAACTTCACACCGGTTTGGGGTCTGCGCTTGTCAGTAAATGCTTGGCAGAGCAAAGGTGGTACCGACCTCTCTTATATTGGTCTTGGCAAGCAGACATGGAAGTACAACTATGTTGCTCCCTCTCTCGACGTTACATGTGACTTGACTAACTGGATTCTTGGTTACAAAGCAAACCGCGTTTGCAACTTCGGTCTGTTGGCAGGTCTCGGCGTAAACGTTGCATGGAATAATGATGAAGCACAAAGTCTTCGTGACTTGGTTTATACAACTATGCTCGCATCAGGCATAACTCCCCCCATGGAACACCAAATGACGAAACTGTGGGATGGTACAACCACACGTGTTGTGGGCAGGTTCGGTGCTTACCTCGACTTCAACGTAAGCCGCCGTGTTGCTCTTGGTCTTGAGTTGAACAGCAATATACTCTCAGACAGTTACAACTCCAAGGACGCAAACAATGTAGACTGGTACTTCAATGCACTGGCTGGCGTAAAGGTTCGCCTTGGCAAGCTCGCTAAGAAGCCTGCTGCAGAGCCCATCGTCGTTGAGAAGATTGTCGAGAAGATTGTCGAGAAGCCCGTTGAAGTTGAGAAGATTGTCTACAAAGAGCCCGCAGCCCAAAAGCGTGAGTCTCTGCGTCGTGACATCTTCTATACTCTGCGTGGTTCTGACATCAGCAGAACAGAGATGGCTAAGGTTGAGGATGTTGTTAACTATCTGAGGAAGTATCCCGAAGCCAAAGTATCTGTTACAGGTTATGCTGACAGAAACACTGGCAACCCAACCATCAACGTAGGTTATGCAAGTAGCCGTGCCGAGGGTGTTGCAAATGTTCTGGTCAACAAGTTTGGCATTGATCGTAGCCGCATCATTGTTGACAGCAAGGGTGACACCGTTCAGCCATACGAGCAGAACGACCTGAACCGCGTTACTATCTGTATCGCTGATTAATTATTGACTTAACACATCAAAACTAATTTCCCCCTGTCATTCTACCACAAACGTAGTATGACGGGGGGATAATTATCATTTATGAGAAGATTCTGTACCTTTGCTCTGTTAGCTTTAGTCGTATCGGTTGTCAAGTCACAAGACGTTGACACAGGAACCGGTTTCGTTGATAATGGATATTACCGCGTCCACAATTTTGCCACGCAACGTTACATCTACGTTACTGACAATAAGGATTATTATGATATGGTACGTGACGAGGAAGACTTCCAGGCAATCCAACTTTGGAAGAATGTCGAGAAGACCATTTATGACCCTGCCAGCGTCATATACATTCAGCAGGTAGGTAGTACCACTTTTGACCTCATGGCGCAGGGCACAGGCGTTCATTCGCTCACTGGCTACTATGTCAATGTTACGAAACAACGTGATGGCACTTACGAGGTTTCTGCCACTAAGACGGTGGGCAGCACAAGTGTAACAAAGTATCTTTACGATGGCAGATCCAGTTCTACTGCTCAACAAGGGTCTTTGGGCACAACAGGCAGAGATGATACATATAAGAAGTGGATTGTTGACAAAATCGAGACAAATCATGCTGTCAACTATTTTGGCATCAAGCCAACCATCGAATTGAACGGCGTGTATTACCAGCCTTTCTTTGCTGACTTCCCCTTCAGGACAGTTTCTCCTGGTATGCACATTTATATTATTACAGATGTTGAAGGAGACATTGCACTCTTGCAGGAGATTGAGGGTGATATTCCAGCCAATACGCCAGTTATTATTGAATGTGCATCGACAGAACCTTCTGACAATCGTATTGAACTTCTTCTTTCCACAACTGCTACCGTTTCAGGCAACAAACTTAGCGGTGTGTATTTCTGCAACGGCAAACGTCCTAAAGAATCGAAAGACGCATACAAGAAGTTCGATGCTGCCACGATGAGAGTCTTTACGGTGACTGATGGTAAACTTGTCCTGAGCAACGAGGATGAGTCTCGCCTCAACAATATTAAGATAAACGATTACACAACATACACACAGATTGATGCCTTGTGTCTGTTTGCCAACACCAGCTATCTTTCTGTGGATGTCAATGCACCGAACGTAATCGAGTTGACATCAGATCCAACTGGTATTAACAATATGGCTGCCGACAAGAATATCTCTCGCGAGGGCATCTATTCTATAAGTGGCACCTTACTTCGTCCAACAAACGATACTGCAGGCTTGCCTGCAGGTCTTTATATTGTAGGCGGCAAGAAAGTTGCAGTGAAATAAGGTCACTCATCCCAGAAGAGGATTCTACACACATTATATATAATATAACGCGCGCGATGAAAAAGTTTAGCATATTCTTGTTAATGCTGTCGATGGCGGCAAGCATGCTTGCACAGAACAAATCTGTGTTGAACGAGAAGAATATCCTTAATCACATGGATGTAGGCGTCAATGTGGGCACATTAGGTTTTGGCATTGATGTTGCCGTTCCTGTGGGCGACTATGTCCGCATCCGTGCAGGTTACAACTACATGCCACGCTTCTCCATCAACTCCAACTTCAATGTCGAGACGCGCAGTGGCGGCGTAGGGAAACTTATTGAGAAGGTTGGGAAGATTGACGAGAAGCTTGCTGAGTTTGGCATTGACCTCAATAACAAGGCCTATGCAGAATACAAGGAGATGTTCGACAAGTTCAGCCAGATCGAAGCTAAGGATTATGTCACCTTGGGCATGAAGCCCACCCTTCACCAGTTCAAGTTCATGGTTGACGTTCTGCCTTTCAAGAACAAACACTGGAGTTTTACGGCTGGTTTCTATGCCGGTCCCGCTGCTGTGGCTGATGCCATCAGTCTGGATAAGGAATCGCTTCTGCTGGAAGCCATCAACGCTTACAACGACATCTACCGCGAGTATCCCATGAAGGGTATCAACGGTACTTGGCTGCATCAACCCGGAAAGGCTGCCGACGACCCTTTCTATAAGTATGGCATGGCAGGCTTCAGCCTTGGCACATTCAAGGATGGCGACAAGGCGATGATGGTTCCGGGTGCGGACAACAGGGCTCGTGGCGAGATGAGGGTGAGCAAGGTTCGTCCTTATCTAGGTGTTGGCTATAACACGCACCTCTCCAAGGACAAACGCTGGAAGCTGAATGTCGATGCCGGTGTCTTGTTCCTTTGTGGTGCGCCAAGTGTATATGTGGACAATGTGTACAAGTTCGATGCAAGTCCATTGGTACTGGACGAGAACGATTTCTATGTGAGTGGCATTGGCGTGGACAGCTACGACAAGTACTACGGCGAGATGGTGCGCAACAATAAGAAAGTCATTGAGTATATATTCAGAAACGAGCTTGCTGGAAGGTTCGTGGACTCGACGCACATCCTGCTGAGATCGATTATCCCGGGCTATATCAACGAAGGGAAGTACCACATCAATATAGCGTTCGGATGTACCGGCGGTCACCACAGATCTGTCGCGATAGCAAACGCTATGGCAGAGAGATTCAGAAGAGACGGAATGAGAGTCAGGGTCAATCACAGAGACCTCGACCTGCAGAACAAGAAACGTTAATACAATGTCATTTTCTTCGGATGTAAAAGGCGAACTCGCCAGACTGGAGAATAAGAAACAATGCTGCAAGCTGGCGGAGATCGCCGGCTTTCTTCGAGTCTCGAGTTCTATCCGTCTCGCGGGCGGCGGCAGACTGGGGATAGTGGCGACGACAGAAAACGCAGCTATCG
>CACXUA010000031.1 GCA_902770725.1 uncultured Bacteroidales bacterium
AAATAAGAAACAAGAAGGATAAAATGAAACAAGCAATCATTATCCTGCTTGCCCTCGTTGCAGCGGCAGGGCAGGCACAAGAAATCAAGATGAATGAGCCTTCGATTAACGACTATCTGCCGTTACTCAATGCAAAAGGCTATGTGGCATACAGTTTCAACACAAAGAAGCTGAAAGGCGCAGACGTTGAACCTGTTGTCATGGAATACGTAAAAGGCGAAGCGCCGAAAGATGTCCTCGGCTTCAACGTCACCATGACTCTCGAAAAGAAGCTCATCATTGGTTTCAGGCCGTCCGACAACGATTCGACAGCCAACTATCTCTTCTATTTCAACGAGAACAGGAGCTTTGGCAGTCGGCTCAACCTAAAGCCGATATTTGCCCCTGAAAGTCCTGAAGATAAGTGGTACATGTACCAGTCGCGTCCTTTTGAACTGACTGCACCATTTGAGAAAGGGAAGTTCATTCCGCTTGTCTTGTATGGCTCTTATTGGTACGAGCCTGCAAATGGCGGATGCCGTTTTTGTGGAGACAATGAAATCAAGCCCGACCTCTCGTCGGACATCGTGAAAAACATTCCACATTTCTTCGTCTTCGGCATTAAGATAAAGTAGAACGGCCTGCTTGCCCTTAGGCTTTATTCCGGATACTGTATCCTGGTGTGATAGACGGTGCGGAGGCGGGTGCTGAGCACTTCTTTGGCTTCAGCTATCTCGCGGAAGGTGATGGCGCACTCGCTGAAACTGCCGTCGGCAACCTGAGCTCCGATTATCTTCTCCACCAATGCCGAGATGCTCTCCTCGGTGTATTCAGTCAGGCTTCTTGACGCAGCTTCCACGGCATCGGTCATCATCAGGATGGCTTGTTCCAAGGTCTGCGGCTTGGGCCCAGGATAGGTGAATGGACGCGGGTCGAGCGAAGTCTGTGCCTTTTGTGCCAAGACGTAGAAGTACTTGGTGAGGCTCTTGCCATGATGCGTGGCAATGAAGTCGCGAACCACCGTTGGCAGCTTGTAACGGTCGGCCAGCTTCAAGCCATTCTCGACGTGCTGAACGATGATTTGTGCACTCCTTTCGTACGACAATCCGTCGTGCGGGTTCTGCCCGTTCTGGTTCTCAGTAAAGAAAACAGCATTCTCGAGCTTGCCGATGTCGTGATAGAGGGCACCGGTACGGACAAGCTGTGCTCTGGCTCCCAGCCTGTTGGCCACTTCGGCTGCGAGGTTTGCGACCTGCAGGCTGTGGTTGAAGGTGCCGTTGGCTTCCTCGGAGAGACGTCGGAGGAGAGGATTGTTGACGTTCTGCAACTCGACAAGCGTCACGATGCTCGTGAAGCCGAAGATGCGCTCGATGGGGATGAGCAGCAGATAGACAAGCATGGACAGCACGCCAGCCACCATCAGATAGATGTAGGGCCAGCGACTCATCACTTGTCCGCCGTCGGCAGTGCCTCTCACGAACTCGAGGCAGAGATAGGTCAGCAAGGTGGCAAGGGTGACCCAGACTGCGGCACGGAAGAGTTCCGAGCGCTGGGAAAGTTCTCTCAGGGAATAAATGGCGACGAGTCCGGCTACGAGTTGCGTCACGATGAACGGGTAGGGTTGCGTCAGGACTATCGAAGAGGCAAGTATGGAGATGACGTGCGTAACGAAGGCCGTCCTGGAGTCGAGGAAGATGCGAAGCACTATCGGCAGCACGCAATAGGGCACCAGATAAACGCTGGCCCACATGTGCGTCATGATGGTATAGGTGATGATGGGGAAGATGAGGAAGAAGGTCATCACGAGCAATACGGTGCGAAGGCTGTCGAGATAGTCGCTTCGGAACTGCTGGAAATACAGCAGAAGCAGGATGACCAGAATGGTGGCAAAGACGATTCGACCTCCGAAGCGAGACAGACGTTCCTTGGCCGTCAGGGTGTGTTCCTTTTGATGTTGTTCCCAAGAACGCAAGATGCCCATCACCTCATCATCTACTATCTGTCCGCGGTCCACGACTTTCTGTCCTTGCAGCACAACACCTTTGGTGCGAACCAATCGGCTATCGACTTCCTGTCGCTGCTGAGCACTCTTATCGGCATCGTAAGCGAGGTTCGGCTGAACGTACTTCATGAGGTCGAGCCCATGCAGTCGGCTATGGTTGAAACGTGCGCTATCCTCCTCGTGGACGAGGTATTCGTAGGCAGTCTTCTCGGTGAAGAGCTGGCTGAAACTGCGTCCGTCCGACTCATTATCGTGATAGACGCGTACCCTTTGCGGCTTCTCCGCCTCGAAATGCGACAGCTCCTCGCCCGAAAGGATGCCGATGGAATAGATGTGCTGAAGCTTTTCTCGCAAATGAGGCTGATAGTAATAGGGTGTGCCTTGCATGGCAAGCGAGTTGAAATCCTGCTTGAAGGCTTCCAGTTGCTTCTCCAAGACATCTACGTCTTGCTGGAAATAAGGCTCGTAGAACTGCTTCAGGCTGTCCTGTTCGCGCAGGATTTGCTCTGCCGACTTCAGGATGGGGAAGCTGTCTTGCGCAATGAAAGCATCCTCTTCCCAAGGCTCGCCCTGCTGGTAATGGTAGGAAGCGCTGTTCCCTCGCGGCATGAAGATAACCAGAATGGCAATCGCGATGAGGGAGAAAAGCACGCGATAGAGGTAAGCCTTGAGGCTCAGTTTGTGTTTATGATTGTATCGGCTCATCTTTTCTAATTAAGAATTAAGAGTTAAGAGTTAAGAAAAACTGTCATCGAGACAGTATTTCGTACGCAAAGTTACGAAATAATCCCTAATCTTTAGCCCATAATCCAAAACTTTTTCGTACTTTTGCACAGAAATAGAAGAAGTGTCTTCCATAACTCTTAATTCTTAACTCTTAACTACATCATATGTCTGAACCTAAAAAAGTGCGCGTCCGTTTCGCTCCAAGCCCTACCGGACCGCTTCATATCGGCGGTGTTCGTACCGCGCTCTACAACTATCTCTTTGCCCGTCAGCATGGCGGCGACCTCATCTTCCGCATTGAAGACACCGACTCTGGCCGCTTCGTGCCTGGAGCAGAGGAATACATCATCGAGTCGTTCAAGTGGCTCGGCATCAAATTCGACGAGGGTGTGAGCTTCGGCGGACAGCATGGGCCGTATCGCCAAAGCGAGCGTCGCGACATATATAAGAAGTATGTTCAGCAACTTCTCGACAACGGAAAGGCCTACATCGCCTTTGATACGCCCGAGGAACTCGATGCGAAACGTGCTGAGATAGAGAACTTCCAGTACGATGCAAGCACCCGAATGCAGATGCGCAACTCGCTGACTCTCCCCAAAGAAGAGGTCGAGAAGCTCATCGCGGAAGGCAAGCAGTATGTGGTTCGCTTCTTGATTGAGCCGGGCCGCGACGTTATCGTGGACGACATCATTCGCGGAGAAGTTCGCATCAACAGTAGTATCCTCGACGACAAGGTGCTCTACAAGAGTGCCGACGAACTTCCAACTTACCATCTCGCCAACATTGTGGACGACCATCTGATGGAAGTAACGCATGTCATTCGCGGCGAGGAATGGTTGCCAAGCGCGCCACTTCATGTTCTTCTCTACGAAGCTTTCGGTTGGGCAGACACGATGCCCCGCTTCGCACACCTGCCGCTCTTGCTCAAACCTGTCGGCAACGGCAAGCTCAGCAAACGCGACGGCGACAAACTCGGCTTTCCTGTCTTCCCCCTTGAATGGCACGACCCGAAGAGCGGAGAAGTGAGCAGCGGCTATCGCGAAAAGGGTTACTTGCCCGAAGCGGTCGTGAACTTCCTCGCTTTGCTTGGCTGGAATCCTGGCAACGACCAGGAGGTGATGAGCCTCGACGAGATGGTGCAGCTCTTCGACCTCAGCAAGTGCTCGAAGAACGGCGCAAAGTTCGACTACATCAAAGCGGCTTGGTTCAACCACCAATACCTCCTGAAGCAGCCCGACGAAGCTTGGGTTCCCTCGTTCGACAAGGTGCTTCGCGAGCAAGGCATCGTTTCGACTCCCGAAAAGGAAGCCGAAGTAGTCCGCATGATGAAGTTGAAAGTCATCGAATATACCGACGGACAGGGACAGAAGCACAAGCGCAACATCAGCTTCGTCAGCGACCTTTGGCCTTTGACGCGCTTCTTCTTTGTCGCTCCGACTGGTTTCGATCAGGAAGACAAGTTTGTACGTAAGAACTGGAAGGAAGAGACAGGAACCGAGATGCAACAACTGGCCGACGTTCTCGCCACGGTTGAGGACTTCACAGTCGAGGGCATGAAACCTGTCGTCGATGCTTGGGCGGAGCAGACTGGCATCAAGCCTTGGAACGCTTGGCGCATCTGTCTTGTAGGCGAGGGACAAGGTCCCGACATGTACGAACTGGCAGCTTTCCTCGGAAAAGACGAGACGCTCCGCCGCATGAAATTCGCCATCGAAACATTAGGCTAGGAGTACTTCAAAACGCAGCGTGCTGTGATGCCAAACGCAGCGTGCTGTGTTGACAAATGCAGCGTGCTGTGTTGACAAATGCAACGTGTTACGATGGCCATCTTAACGTGTATCGTTTGCTAAATAAGCCAAAAAATCTTTAGGGGATGAGGACGCGCTGCGGCGTGTCCTTATTTTTATGTTGTACACCGAGTTCGGGTCTCGCGACCAAGGGCAAAGGATGAACGAGCAATCGCCATGAAGTCGCGAATCGCAACATCATCTCAAAAACAAGCGCACCAACTCAGCGCATCAGGGTATTAAATATGTTTTTGGCATCCCATTCGAGGCTGTTAATATAATTTAACACTAGAGAAAGAACGATTTCTATATATTTATTATATATTTGTGGTACAAATAACACATTTTAAGGGTATTTTTCATTCAAAAAGGGAAAAGCGATAATCACTAAACCATCTATATATTAAACTTTTTAAACATTTAGTGTATGAAACAGAACACTACTTTACTTCTAACAGCACTTTTGTGTATGTTTGGAACAAGTGTCTGGGCTCAGGACACTCCCGTTGCTGACCTGCTGGATGTGCAGTTCAACGACGACGGTACATCGTCAATGGTAAAAAGATTCTGGTCAAGTAGCCAGCATCGTAATTCAACAATAGCGTACCCCCTCCCTGTGCCTCTCGCATAGGAAGGGACGCTTTTCATAGAGATAGACAGATATGAAGAGAAGACTAATCGTAATAGCCCAACTTGCCTTATTCGCTATCTCTCCTGCATGGGCACAGGGAAGTCTGTTCGTCTATAGTCAAGGAGAAGTGAAGTACTCCGTCAGCGTATCGGCAGTGGATAGCATCGTATTCAAGGAAAACATCGCACCCGTAGCAGACATACTGGATGTGCAATTCCTACCTGATGGCTCTGCAGTAGACGTCTCGCCGATGGAGAATCAAGTGGAATGCCCTGCAAACGGCGGTCTCACAACCTATTGGAACAATACCTACAAGCGTTATGTTGCCAGCTTTAGCAACGCTTGGGGAGGAACTGTTTCCGGCTATTACAAGGTGGACTATACGAACAACACGAGGATACAACAGGCACTAGCCGACGGGCATTCGCTTGAGATACTCGTGATGGGCAACTATTCGGGCACAATTGCCAACGTAGAGGCAAAGCCCTTCAGTTCGATGCAGTCAGGCGGCACAGGCTTCCTTATCAGCACCACGAGCAGCTCGCGACAGAACGAAATGACCTTTCTGCCCAACGTGAGCACCAGCGGTAGCCAAACATGGCGATGGACCACAAGCGGCATAGTGCCGAAGTCGCGTACGTATTACCACGTCGTTGGTGTGTGGAACAAGGAGGAACAGAAGTCTTACATCTATATCGATGGCGAACTTAAGAACACCATCGACGCTCCGGGTTCGTTCGTTTTCCCCACAAGCGGTGCAACATGGTTTTGTCTTGGCGGCGATCCTGCCAATGCCTCCTCAGCCCAATCGGGATGGAACGGTGATCTTGTACTAGCACGCATTTACGACAAAGCGCTCGACCCTGGTGAGGTGGATGCACTCTGGAGCGAAGTGGCCATGTATCAGGCCAACGCCGAGCCGGACATGATAACGGACATCCACTACCTCTCAGGCATGGCTGTCAAAGTCGGCAGTTACTACACCATCGAGGGGAAAGGCTTTACCGAAGGCGACAAATTAAATCTACTCCCGTCGAGCGAAACAAGTGGAGGCTTCTTGGTTGATGTGGAAACAATAGGTAACGATAGAATGCGCATCCAGTTGCCTGACGAACTCACCACAGGCGCCTACCGCATGGTTCTCGTGCGCGGAGAAAAGACACAGGACTTGGGACAGACCTCTTTCCAGATAGTCACCACAATGCCGCGCGGCTGCAAGGTGATTGCCCACCGCGGATATTGGGACATTGCAGGTGCGGCTCAAAACTCGCGACGCTCCTTGCAGAATGCTCTCGACCTCAATATCTATGGCTCAGAAACAGATGTCTGGATTACTTCTGACGGATGTGTGATGGTTAACCACGATGCCACATACGGCGGCGTAAGGATTGAGAATGCCACAGCAGCACAGTGCAAAAACCTCACCCTCTCCAACGGTGAGAAGATGCCTACACTGCAAGAGTTCTTGGAAATGATGCAGACCACCGAAAGTCCCACAAAACTCATTATCGAGATCAAGACACACACCTATGCCACTCGCGGACAGGCAGCTGCCGATAGCACAGTGGCTATGGTGCATCGCATGGGACTACAAGACCACGTCGAATACATTGCATTTAGTCTTGACATCTGCAAGCGGCTCGTGGAGATTGACCCGGAAGCCAGCGTGGCCTATCTAAACGGCGACATCTCCCCCTCGCAGTTGCACGGATACGGCATTACGGGCCTCGACTACACCGCTGCAAACTTCCGCAACAACCCAACGTGGATAGAGTCGGCTCATGCATTGGGAATGACCACAAACGTATGGACCATCAACAGCGAGTCGGAAATAATCGAGATGAACAACATGGACATCGACTTCGTCACTACGAACAACCCCGAAGCGGCAGCAAGGATTCTCAAATACTACGAGAGCTCGCAGCAATAACGCTCGCTATGTTTTCAACACCAAACCATCATCGAATATTTGGAATCATTGCCTGATATCTAGTTCAACTCAAAAGAAAAAGGGGGTCGCATCGCGACCCCCTTTAGATTCTCCTTTATCCGAGATAGGAACGGAGCAGGCTGTTGCGGCTTCCAGCACGGAGTTTGCGGATTGCTTTCTCGCGGATCTGGCGGACACGTTCGCGGGTGAGGCCAAAGGTCTCGCCAATCTCTTCGAGAGTCATTTCTGGCTGGTTGTTGATGCCGAAGCTGCGCTCGATGATCTGCTTCTCGCGTTCGTTCAGGACGCCCAAAGCACGGTCTATCTCGGTCGAAAGGCTTTCGCTGACCAAACCTTTGTCGGCCATAGGTGAATCGGTGTTGACCATCACATCCAAAAGGCTGTTTTCTTCGCCTTCGATGAAGGGAGCGTCCACGCTCACATGACGGCCACTTGCACGCAGAGAGTCGCTGATTTTCTCAGGCAACTCGTTGACAAGTTCCGCCAATTCATCGGCACTCGGCTTGCGTTCGTATTCCTGTTCGAACTTTGTCATTGCCTTCGTGATCTTGTTCACGGCACTAACCTGATTGAGGGGCAAGCGAACGATACGGCTCTGCTCAGCAAGGGCTTGCAGGATGGTCTGGCGAATCCACCAAACGGCATAGGAGATGAACTTGAAGCCTCTGGTTTCGTCGAACTTCTCGGCCGCTTTGATCAGACCAACGTTGCCCTCGTTGATGAGGTCAGGAAGGGAAAGTCCCTGGTTCTGATACTGCTTGGCCACACTGACGACGAAGCGCAGGTTGGCTCGCACCAACTTGTCGAGAGCACGACGGTCGCCTTTTCGTATCCTTTGCGAGAGCTCTACCTCCTCCTCAACGGGAAGCAGTTGCTCACGTCCAATCTCTTGTAGATACTTGTCGAGCGACGCGCTGTCACGACTGGTGATGCTCTTTGTGATTTTAAGTTGCCTCATATACCTTAATGTTTCTTTCAAAGAATTAGCGGGCAAATATAGGACTTTTTCATAATATAATTAATGTAAAAGTGCTAAAAGATGTAAAAATGATGCAAAAACGCACAAACTTCTGCAATTTGAGGGGCTGTTTTGTCTCTTTTCTCGTCTTTTTTCCTTACCTTTGCCTCGAAATATGACATTATAGTTCGCAAAAGGTTTAACACAAAAATAAAACTATTATGAGTACAGTAGCTATTATCATTATTGCGGTCATCGTACTGCTTGTTCTTTGGGTTATTGGCATCTACAACAACCTGGTAACGCTTCGTAACAATCGCGAGAATGCCTTCGCTAACATCGATGTTCAGTTGAAGCAGCGTTACGACCTCATCCCTCAACTCGTGGCTACCGTGAAGGGCTATGCCGCTCACGAGAAGGAAGTGTTCGAGAAGGTGACAGAGGCTCGCACTGCAGCTATGAGCGCAACTAACATCAACGACAAGATTGCAGCAGAAAAGGAACTGACAAACGCTATGCTCAACCTTCGTGCTGTTGCTGAGGCTTATCCCGACCTGAAGGCCAACCAGAACTTCATGCAGCTCCAGACCGAGATTAGCGACATTGAGAACAAGCTTGCAGCCGTTCGTCGCTACTTCAACAGTGCTACGAAGGAGCTCAACAATGGCGTACAGCGCTTCCCTGCAGTCCTCTTCGCTGGCATGTTCGGCTTCCACACAGAGCCCCTCTTCGACGTAGGCGAGGGAGAGCGTGCAAACATGGACAAAGCACCTGAAATTAAATTCTGAATTCATAATTCATAATCCACAATTATTCCTTCCGCCCATTTTTAGGCGCAACATAATTATGAATTATGAATTGAGAATTATGAATTGAACTATGAATTACGTCGGCATCCATACGCAACAGGTTCGCAACAACTTCAAGAGCCTGTTGCTTCTCATCCTCTTCCCTTGCATCATCCTTGGCGTTGTCTATGCATTCTTGGCCATCATGAACATGCAAGAGACATACGACGGCTACGGAGGCACTTCGCTTGCCTTCGACGCAATGGCAACCAACGAAGCCTTCCTCTACACCGTGCCCTGGGTGGTCGGCATCGTGGGCATTTGGTTCATGATCTCCTACTTCTCGAACGCCAGTATGGTTCGAAGCGCGACCGGAGCCAAGCCGTTGGAGCGTCGTGAGAATCCCCGCATATACAATATCGTGGAGAACCTCACCATGACTTGCGGAATGCCGATGCCAAAGATAAACATCATCGACGACCCGCAGCTCAATGCCTTCGCAAGCGGAATAGACGAGAAGAGCTACACCGTAACAGTCACAACAGGCATTTGCAATCGCTTGAACGACGACGAACTGGCTGGCGTAATCGGCCACGAGTTGACGCACATCCGCAATCGCGACACACGTTTGCTCATCATCAGCATCATCTTCGTAGGCATCATGAGCACAGCCCTCAGCCTTGCAGTTCGTATGCTTTGGAACACCTTCATCTATGGTGGAGGCAATCGCCGTACCAGTCGCGACGGCAAGAATGGCGGAAGCGTCATAGCCGTCATCTTGATTGCCATCGTCCTGGCTGCGATAGGTTACTTCTTCACCCTGCTGACAAGGTTTGCCATCAGCCGTAAGCGCGAGTACATGGCAGATGCAGGTGGCGCCGAGCTTTGCGGCAACCCGTTGGCTCTGGCTTCGGCTCTGCGCAAGATAAGCAGCGATCCTGGCCTCGGACAAGTCGATAGAGAAGACGTTGCCCAGCTCTTCATCGTGAAGCCCATCGCCTTCAAGAGCGAGTTCACCAACATGATGAGCAAGCTCTTCAGCACCCACCCGCCTATAGAAGAGCGAATCGCTTACCTGGAACAATTTTGAATTTATAATATATTGAATTAAATATAAATGTTGAACTTTGTAGAAGAACTGAAATGGCGAGGCATGATTCATCAGATGATGCCTGGCACAGAAGAATTATTACTGAAAGAACAAGTATCGGCTTACGTCGGCATTGACCCGACGGCAGACAGCCTGCACATCGGTCACCTCTGCGGTGTGATGATGCTGCGTCACCTGCAACGCTGCGGCCACAAACCCATCGCACTCGTGGGCGGCGCAACTGGCATGATTGGCGACCCAAGCGGAAAGAGTCAGGAGCGTAACCTGCTGAACGAGGAGACCTTGCGCCACAACGTGGAGTGCATCAAGAAACAGCTCGCGCACTTCCTTGACTTCGAGAGCGATGCGCCCAACCGCGCCGAGCTGGTCAACAACTACGACTGGATGAAGGACTTCACCTTCCTCGACTTCGCCCGCGACATCGGCAAGTGCATCACCGTCAACTACATGATGGCGAAGGACAGCGTGAAGCGTCGCCTCAATGGCGAGTTCCAGGACGGCATGTCGTTCACCGAATTCACCTACCAGCTCCTGCAGGGCTACGATTTCCTGCACCTCTACCAAACCAAAAACTGCAAGTTGCAGATGGGCGGAAGCGACCAATGGGGCAACATCACCACCGGCACAGAGCTCATCCGCCGCAAGCTCGGTGGCGACAACGAAGCCTTTGCCCTCACCTGCCCCCTCATCACAAAGGCAGACGGTAAGAAGTTCGGCAAGACCGAGAAGGGCAACATCTGGCTCGACCGCAACCGCACCACGCCCTACGCCTTCTACCAGTTCTGGCTCAACGTGGCCGACGAAGACGCAGAGCGCTACATCAAGATATTCACCTCTTTGGACAAGCCCACCATCGACGCCCTCATCGAGGAGCATCGCAAAGACCCAGGTCTGCGCGTCCTGCAGAAGAAGCTGGCAGAAGAGTTGACCGTCATGGTACACAGCCGCGAGGACTACGAACAGGCCCTCGAAGCCAGCGGCATCCTCTTCGGCAAGAGCACCAAGGAAAGCCTCGTCAAGCTCGACGAACAGACGCTGCTCGACGTCTTCAGCGGCGTGCCTCAGTTCGAGATTAGCAAGGACCTCCTCAAGGGCGAAGGCACAAAAGCTGTTGACCTCTTTGCCGAGCACACCCAGTGCTTCCCCAGCAAAGGCGAGATGCGCAAGCTCACTCAGGGCGGCGGCGTCAGCCTCAACAAGGAGAAACTCGCTTCGTTCGACCAGATGGTGACCGAAGCCGACCTCCTCGACGGCAAGTACCTGCTCGTGCAGCAAGGCAAGAAGAAGTACTTCCTGCTGATAGCAAAGTAAAAGCCCCCTCTCCCCCTAACCCCTCCCCCAAAATGGGAGGGGAAAATTCCCCTAAACACACAAAAAGTGCAGGAAAAGAAAAATTTTCAATGTTCAATGTTCAATGTTCAATAAATTTTTCTTACCTTTGCACCCGCAAACGTGAAAAGCGTTTGATTTTGGATTGGGCTATGGTGTAATGGTAGCACAAGAGGTTTTGGTTCTCTTAGTCTTGGTTCGAACCCAGGTAGTCCAACCAGCAGACCCTCACAATCGTGAGGGTCTGCTGGTTTATTTACACAAGGTCGCAAGTAAAAAACGCTCTCCTTCCTTCATTCATGGAGATCTAGATAGCGCTCCGTCAATAATATCATCTATATTAGTATATCTTTTATTATACTTCATAACCCCCTTACTCGCAAAACTCAGAGGAGAAAAGATTAAGCATTGAAGTACAAGCTCGGCGAATTACGAAGCGTGTTTGCCAAGGCAATGAAGCGTGCCAAATCGGGCTTTATAACGTGCCGTGCGGGGATACTTAACAGGTCGCGTGACTTTTTGGCGGCCGCCAAAAGAATTCACGGCGCCCGCCAAAAGAAACCGTAGCGCCCGCCAAAAATATTCATGGCGGCCGCTAAAAACCAAATCTCATATAGAGGTGACATCCTTCGCTTTCAGTTATCCCATGCGCTCACGCCCGTGCACACACTATAATAAATAAATGAAAAATAAAACTTGAAAAGTGAAAAATTATGGGGAATTTGCTTTTTTTCTATATATATAATGTGTAATCCGAAAAAAATGACTTACCTTTGCAGCCGCAATTGGTCGTTTGGCAAATTGGTCGTTTGGTCGTTTAGGTTTTAAATACCTGTAAGGTCATCGGCAACTTTCCCCAACGACTAAACAACTAAACGACAAAACGACAAAAACGATGAAAGATAATTTGGTGATTGTGGAGAGCCCGGCAAAGGCTAAGACCATCGAGAAGTTCCTGGGTGATGATTACAAGGTGCTGTCCAGCTACGGACACATTCGCGACTTGAAGAAGCGCTCGTTCAGCGTGGACGAGAAGACGTTCGCGCCACAGTATGAGGTGCCTTCCGACAAGCAGAAGGTGGTGGCTCAGCTGAAGAGTCAGGCCGACCAGGCACGGATGGTGTGGCTGGCTTCCGATGAAGACCGCGAGGGAGAGGCCATCAGCTGGCATCTTTATGAGGTGCTCGGACTGAAGCCCGAGAACACGCGTCGTATCGTCTTCCACGAGATTACAAAGCCTGCCATCTTGGATGCCATTGAGCATCCTCGTCAGATTGACCTCAACCTGGTGAATGCTCAGCAGGCTCGTCGTGTGCTGGACCGCATCGTGGGCTTCAAACTCAGTCCTGTGCTCTGGCGCAAGGTGAAGCCAAGTCTCTCGGCTGGTCGCGTGCAGAGCGTGGCCGTGCGTCTGATTGTAGAACGTGAGCGCGAGATACAGAACTTCAAGTGCGAGGAGAACTACCGTGTGACGGCCCTCTTCCTCAATGCCGACGGCAGCGAGGTGAAGGCTGTGCTGGGCCGTCGCTTCGCTACCATTGACGAGGCGAAGGCTTTCCTCGAGAGTGTGAAGGACAGCAAGTTCACCGTTCAGGACATCCAGACAAAGCCCTTGAAGCGCACACCTGCTCCTCCATTCACCACCAGCACTCTGCAACAGGAAGCGGCTCACAAGCTTGGCTTCACTGTGGCTCAAACGATGATGATTGCTCAGCACCTTTACGAGAGTGGTCGCATCACATACATGCGTACGGATAGTGTGAACCTGAGCAAACTCTGTCTGGGTGCCAGCAAGACTGTCATCACTGAGCAGATGGGCAAGGATTACGTCAAGACGCGTCAGTACCATACCAGTTCGAAAGGCGCTCAGGAGGCTCACGAGGCTATTCGTCCCACCTATATGGATCAGCAGACAATCGAAGGCAATCAGCAGGAGCGCCGCCTCTACGACCTTATCTGGAAGCGTACCATCGCCAGCCAAATGGCCGATGCAGAACTGGAGCACACACAAGTGACTATCAGCATTGGCGGTAAGGAGGAGACCTTCGTGGCCGAAGGTGAGGTTGTGAAGTTCGACGGCTTTCTCCGTGTTTATAGCGACCAGAACGGCGATATCCTCTTAGAGAACGAAGACAACGAGAACCTGAGCACGCTGCCCGTCATGAAGGTGGGCGAGACCTTGAGTCGCGAACAAATCGTTGCCACTCAGCGCTTCTCTCAGCGTCCTGTCCGCTACAACGAAGCCAGCCTCGTCCGCAAGCTCGAAGAGCTCGGCATCGGACGTCCAAGCACTTACGCTACAACCATCACCACCATTCAGCAACGCGAATACGTGGAGAAGGGCGACAAACCAGGCGAAGAGCGCGAATACCAGACCCTCACCCTGAAGGGCGACAAGCTGACACAAGCTTCGCACACGACCATCGTGGGTCAGGAGCGCGGCAAACTTCTCCCCACCGACACAGGCATCGTGGTGAACGACTTCCTCATCGAAAACTTCCCTGAAATCATGGACTACAACTTCACTGCCGACATTGAGAAGGAGTTCGACGAGATAGCCGAAGGCAAGATGGCTTGGGACGGCGTCGTGAAGAACTTCTATCAAGGCTTCGAACCGCTTGTGGAGAAGTCCGTCAACACTCATACAGAACACAAAGTGGGCGAACGCTTGCTGGGCAAAGACCCTGCAACAGGCGCCACCGTCACCGTTAAGATAGGTCGCTTTGGCCCCGTCGCTCAGATGGGCAATAACGAAGATGGTCAGAAGCCTCGCTTCGCACAACTCAATGCAGGCCAGAAGCTCGAGACCATCACCCTGGAAGAAGCACTCGAGCTCTTCCAACTGCCGCGAAAGCTCGGCATGTACGAGGGCGAGCCCATCACCATCGGTGCCGGCAAGTTCGGTCCCTACGTCTCTCACAAAGGCTCGTACGTCTCCATTCCTAAGGACATTGACCCAATGGAGATTACCTTCGAGCAAGCCGTCATCATGATGCACAGAAAGCATCAGGAAGAGGCAGAACGTCACCTCAAGACTTTCGCAGAGGATGCCGAACTGGAGGTTCTGAATGGCCGTTATGGTCCATATATCGCCTACAAGGGCGACAACTATCGTCTGCCCAAGAACATGCACGAAAGGGCTAAAGACCTGACCTACGAGGAGTGCATGGAAATCATCAACGCACAAAGCGAGAAGCCTGCAACAAGGCCTGTTCGCCGTCGCTTCACTCGCAAATGAAAAGCATCATCTTAGTTGGCTACATGGGCTCTGGCAAGACGACAGTCGGCCGTCAGCTCGCCCTTGCTCTTGGTCGCACCTTCTACGACCTCGACTGGTACATCGAGATGCGCTACCATCGCACCGTAGCCCAGCTCTTCGAAGAGAGAGGCGAGGAAGGCTTTCGCGAACTGGAGCGCAACATGCTTCACGAAGCGGCAGAGTTCGAAGACATTGTCCTGAGCTGTGGAGGCGGCACACCTTGCTTCTTCGACAACATGGACTACATCCGTAGCGTGGGCGAAAGCGTCTATCTGAAAGCGACGCCTGAAGTGCTGGCTCAGCACCTCAAGATGCGAAAGGTGGAGCGTCCCCTCCTGAAAGGAAAGAACGAAGAGGAGTTGCTCGACTTCATCCGCACCTCGCTCGAGCAACGCGAGCCCTTCTATCTCAAGGCAGAACACGTCATCGACGTTACCTTGCTCGACAACTACGACAAACTGCAAATCAGCGTTCAGCTCATCCGAAAGGAACTGGGACTATAAAATCGTAAATAGTAAATTGTCAAATCGTAAATGAAAAAGTGGCGTATTGAGGACTCTGAAGAGCTCTACAACATCAAAGGCTGGGGAGTCAATTACTTCGGCATCAACGAGAAAGGACACGTCTATGTCACGCCCAAGAAGAACAGCGTGCAGGTGGACCTCAAGGAAGTAGTGGACCTGTTGGCGACGCGACACGTGACGGCTCCCGTCTTGCTTCGCTTCCCCGACATCCTCGACAACCGAATCGAGAAGACAGACGAGTGCTTCCGCAAGGCGACGAAGGAGTACGAATACAAGGGCGAGCACTTCATCATCTTCCCCATCAAGGTCAACCAGATGCGACCTGTCGTTGAGGAGATTATCAGTCACGGCAAACGCTACAACCTGGGACTGGAAGCAGGTTCAAAGCCTGAACTTCATGCTGTCCTCGCGACCAACATGGACAGCGACAGCCTCATCATCTGCAACGGCCACAAGGACCAGAACTTCATCGAGCTGGCTCTGCTGGCACAGAAGATGGGCAAGCGCGTCTTCCTCGTTATTGAGAAGCTACCAGAACTGGCAGTCATTGCCGAGACAGCAAAGAAGCTTGGTGTGCACCCCAACCTGGGCATCCGCATCAAGCTGGCAAGCAACGGCAGCGGCAAGTGGAGCGAGAGTGGTGGTGACGCCTCGAAGTTCGGACTGAACTCTTCTGAGCTCTTGATGGCGCTACAGAAGCTCGACGAGCTGGGGCTGCGTGACTGCCTGCGCCTCATCCATTTCCACATCGGCAGCCAAATCAACAAGATACGCCGCATCAGCACCGCCCTTCGTGAAGCGGCACAATACTACGTCCAGCTCCATTCAATGGGCTTCGACATCAAGTTCGTCGATTGTGGTGGCGGCCTTGGTGTCGATTACGACGGCACCCGCAGCAGCAACAGCGAGAGCAGCGTCAACTATAGCATTCAGGAGTATGTCAACGACTGCATCTATACCTTCGTCGAGGCTGCCAACAAGAACGACATCCCCCACCCCAACCTCATCACGGAAGGTGGTCGTTCCTTGACCGCGCATCATAGCGTCCTTGTCATCGACGTCTTGGAGAGCGTCTCGGCTCCTCAGATGCCCGAGGACTTCGAGCCAGGGCCGGACGACCACAAGCTCGTGCACGACTTGACGGAGATTTGGGACAAGCTTTCTTCACGCTCTCTGCTCGAGGACTGGCACGATGCTGAGGACATCCGCGAGGAGGCGCTCGACCTCTTCCGCCACGGCATCATCGACCTCAAGACGCGCGCTCAGATTGAGTCCCTTTACTGGGCCATCAGCCATGAAGTGGCAGAGCTGGCGCACCATCAGAAGCATGTGCCGGACGAGCTGCGCAACCTCGACAAGCAGATGGCCGACAAGTACTTCTGCAACTTCTCGCTCTTCCAAAGCATGCCCGACTCGTGGGGCATCGACCAGCTCTTCCCCATCATGCCTATTGCGCGGCTTGAGGAACAGCCTACGAGAAGCGCGACCTTGCAGGACATCACTTGCGACAGCGACGGCAAGATAACGGCATACGTCAACGGCGGACAGCAGACGAACTACATCCCTCTGCATCCCGTCCGTCAAGGCGAACATTATTATATAGGTGTCTTCCTCGTTGGAGCTTATCAGGAGATATTGGGCAACATGCACAACCTCTTTGGCGACACGAACGCCGTGCACATCAGCGTCGATAAGGACGACTATACCATTGAGCAGTTCATCGACGGCGAGACCGTTGCCGACGTGCTCGAATACGTGCAATACGACCCGAAGAAACTCGTGCGTCGCCTCGAGATTTGGGTGAGCAAAGCCATCAAGGACGGCAAGATAACCCCAAACGAAGGCAAGGAGTTCATCAGCAACTACAGGGCAGGGCTATACGGATACACGTACCTGGAGTAGCCCCCTCTAACTCCCCCCTCTATGGGGAGTATTAATTATGAATTATGAATTGTGAATTATGAATTACATCAAGTACATCGGTGTCGATGACCTCGACATTGACCTCTTCGAGAGCCAATACATTGTGCCGGAAGGCATGAGCTACAACTCGTACCTCATCGAGGACGAGAAGATTGCCATCATGGATACTGCCGACCGCCGCAAAGGTGACGAGTGGAAGGCAAACCTCACAGCAGCCCTTGCTGGCCGTAAGCCTGACTATCTTGTGGCACATCATATGGAACCCGACCACGCTTCGCTCATCGCAGAGGTGCTCGAAGCATATCCTGAACTGCAGCTTGTCTGCAGCGCTCAGGCTTTGAAGATGCTCCCCAACTTCTGGCATGGCTTCCCATTCGACGGTCGTGTCATCACCGTCAAGGAAGGTGACACGCTCTCCCTGGGCAACCACACGCTCCACTTCATCGCGGCTCCAATGGTGCATTGGCCTGAAGTGATAATGAGCTACGAAGACAAGGAGAAAGTTCTCTTTGCGGCTGACGGCTTCGGTAAGTTCGGAAGCCTCTCCCCCGAAGGGAAGGGAGAAATGGTCAATGTTCAATGGTCAATGTTCAATGAAGACCATGATTGGGCTTGCGAGGCGCGTCGCTATTACTTCAACATCTGCGGAAAGTATGGCATGCAGGTGCAGAACGTCCTGAAGAAGGCTGCCAATCTCGACATACAAGCCATTTGCCCGCTGCACGGCCCCGTCCTCACGGGCAAAGCGATGAAAGAGGCCATCAGGCTTTACGACATCTGGAGCCGCTACGAACC
>CACXUA010000032.1 GCA_902770725.1 uncultured Bacteroidales bacterium
GGCGAAGAATAATTATTATTGGAATGACCGAGAACAGCAGCAAGGGGCAAGGGGCAAGGAGCAAGAGAACAGCAATCCTCTTGCCCCCTGCCCCTTGCCCCTTGCCCCTTTCTCCTTCATCGCCAACGGCGACATCGCGGTGGTTCGCCGGCTTCGAAACGAGAGGTCGTTCTACGGATTCCGTTTCGCCGACGCCATCCTTGAGTTTCCCGACTACGACAACCGCGAGATGGAGGTCACCGTCCTGCTCGACACCCTGCAGAGCGAAGCACCTGCCCTTACCCGACAACAGCAGGAAGCACTCTTCAACGGCGTCTGGGAGGACTATCCCGAACTGACGAACCGACGTGACAGGATGAAGAGGTTGCGCCAAGACCCCTACTACAACGCCCTGCAAATCAAGTATGCCTATGCCGTGACCTGTCATAAAGCTCAGGGCGGACAATGGGAGCACGTCTATATCGACCAAGGTTACATCACCGAAGAGATGCTCACGCCCGACTACTTCCGCTGGCTCTACACAGCCATCACCCGTGCTACCGAACAGGTCTATCTCGTCAACTGGCCCGACTCGGCACTCTCCGATGCCTAACCAGACAGGGCTCGTCGCAAAACTTAACACGCCAAGTTCATTAAATAGTCATGAATCTACAATTAAATATTCATGACCATTTAATTAAATATTCATGACTATTTAATGAAGGTAACACGCCGAAGTGGGTAAAACAGTCTTTCAGGCTTCGTCGCTCTCCGTATCACGAAAACCTTCTTAATCTGTTATTTCATACTATTAAGCAAAAAAAATTAGCACAAATAGTATTCTTTTCACATATTTTTAGTATTTTTGTGGGCAGAATATAGTATAAAGAAGAGAATGACTATCCTCGTCACTGGAGCAAACGGACAGTTGGGCAACGAGATGCGCATCGTAGCTAAGGACTCGGCGGACCGCTATATCTTTACCGACGTCACTCAGCAAGAGGGCGTAGAGACCACGTTCCTTGACATCACCGACCTCGACGCCATCCGCGCTCTGGTCAAGGAAAACGACGTCCGCGCCATCGTGAACTGTGCCGCTTGGACTAATGTCGATGCAGCCGAGGCTCCCGAGAACCGTGCGCTCGTCGAGAAACTCAATGCGACAGCCCCTGAGAATCTGGCTCGCGCCATGAAGGAAGTGGGCGGTTGGCTCGTGCAGATATCGACTGACTACGTGTTCGGCAAGGAGCCTTACAACACACCTTGTCGCCCCGACCAGCAGGGCACGCCGACCGGCGTCTATGGCGAGACGAAGAAGATGGGAGAGGAGCGCATCCAAAAAGTATTTAATGAAAAATTAAAAATTAAAAGTGAAAAATTAATAGCAAGCGAGGCAGAAGGTTCAATGGTCAATGGTCAATGGTCAATGGTCAATGGCGGCTTCATCATCATCCGCACAGCCTGGCTCTACAGCGAATACGGCAAGAACTTCTGCAAGACGATGCTCAACCTCACGGCCACCAAGCCGCAGCTCAAGGTTGTCTTCGATCAATGCGGCACTCCGACGTATGCTCTCGATCTGGCACGCGCGATACAGGTCATCCTCCAGAAGCCCGTGCAAGGCATCTACCACTTCTCGAACGAAGGCGTCTGCTCGTGGTACGACTTCACGCAGATGATTGCCCGAATTGCCGGACACAAAGACTGCGACATCCAGCCCTGCCTGTCTTCGGAATATCCAAGTCCCGTGAAGCGTCCCGCATACTCCGTCCTCGACAAACGCAGCATCCGAGAAACCTTCGGCATCGAGGTTCCGTATTGGGTCGATTCACTGGAAAAGTGCATCGCCAACATTCAAAAAGAACACACGAATGGAAGTAATTAAGACCGCCATCGATGGCCTCCTCATTATAGAACCACGCATCTTCAGGGATGCTCGCGGGTATTTCTTCGAATCATTCTCGCAGAGGGAGTTCGAGGAGAAAGTCGGCCCCATCAACTTTGTACAAGATAACGAAAGCATGTCCTCTTATGGCGTGATGCGCGGACTGCACTTCCAGCGCCCACCCTACACGCAGAGCAAACTGGTTCGCTGCGTCAGAGGAGCCGTTCTGGACGTGGCCGTCGATATCCGCAAAGGGTCTCCGACCTACGGACAGCACGTTGCCGTCGAACTCACAGAAGACAATCACAGACAGTTCTTCATTTCAAAAGGCTTCGCTCATGGTTTTGCCGTACTGAGCGAGACTGCCGTCTTCCAGTACAAATGCGATGAGTTCTACCATCCCGAGGCTGACGACGGCATCGCCATAACAGACCTAAGCCTCGGCATCGACTGGCGAATCCCGATGGAGAAGGCAATCCTGAGCGAAAAAGACACTAAGCATCTTAACTTAAAGGACTTTGAAAGTCCATTCGAAATACGCAGTTAACCATGAAATTAAATATCGTCATCACAGGCGGAGCAGGCTTTATCGGAAGCCACGTAGTACGCCTCTTCGTCAATAAGTACCCTGAGTACAAGATCATCAACCTCGACAAGTTGACCTACGCAGGCAACCTCGCCAACCTGAAGGACATCGAGGACAAGCCCAACTATAAGTTCGTGAAGATGGACATCTGCGACTTCGATGCCTTCTACAAACTGATGCAGGACGAGAAGATAGACGGCATCATCCACCTCGCAGCAGAGAGTCACGTGGATCGCAGCATCAAAGACCCGTTCACCTTTGCTCGCACGAATGTTATGGGCACGCTCTCACTCCTGCAAGCTGCCAAGCTCTATTGGGAAAGCCTGCCAGAGAGATACGAAGGCAAACGCTTCTATCACATCTCGACCGACGAGGTGTATGGGGCTCTGGAAATGACCAACCCCGAAGGCATCAAACCGCCTTTCACTACGACAGCCAGCAGTTCAGAGCATCACTTGGCATACGGCAAGGACTTCTTCTACGAGACAACGAAGTACCAGCCCCACAGTCCGTACTCCGCTTCGAAAGCCTCCAGCGACCACTTCGTCCGCGCTTTCCACGACACTTACGGCATGCCGACCATCGTCACGAACTGCTCTAACAACTACGGACCTTACCAGTTCCCAGAGAAACTCATCCCTCTCTTCATCAACAACATACGCCATCGCAAGCCGCTCCCCGTTTATGGTAAGGGAGAGAATGTACGCGACTGGCTCTACGTCGAAGACCATGCTCGTGCCATCGACACAATTTTCCATAAAGGAACCATCGCCGAGACGTACAACATAGGCGGCTTCAACGAGTGGAAGAACATCGACATCATCAAGACAGTCATCAATACAGTTGACCGTTTGCTTGGCCGTCCTGAAGGAGCCGACATGGACCTCATCACCTATGTTACAGACAGACTTGGTCACGACGCACGTTACGCCATCGACTCCACCAAGCTGCAGAAGGAACTTGGATGGGAGCCGTCGCTCCAGTTCGAAGAGGGCATCGAGAAGACCGTCAAGTGGTACCTCGAGAACGAACAGTGGATGGACAACATCACAAGTGGCGACTACGAGAAGTACTACGAGGAAATGTATAAGAACAGATAAGCAGAACAAACTAATATAAACTAAATAAACATCAAAACAATGAAGACACGTTTTCAAACAAGACTGAAAGCTTTGCTCGTAGCAGCATTGCTGACAACCTCATTCTCTGCTTTTGCACAAGAGACTCCTGAGAACTATGTTTCTTACCCTTACGCTTTCATCGGCCTACAAGGTGGAGGGCAAGTCACCTTTGCACCTTGCAACAACTGGAAACTCATTACGCCAACTGCTAGTGTTGGTGTTGGTGTTCACTTCACGCCCGTCATCGGAGCACGAGTACACGTCAATGGCATCTGGAACAAGAGCGGCATAAGGTTTGACGGCATTGATGCCACATATAAATACAAATATGTGACAAGCGATCTCGACGCAATGGTTAACCTCGTCAACCTCTTTGCCAAAGGGAACTACCACCCCGTTAATGTCTACCTCATTGGCGGTGTAGGCCTCAATTATGCATGGGATAATGATGAGATCCCCGAACTGATGAGACAATACGTCTCAACCCAGAACAGCAGAAGCCGCCTCAGCCATAACTTCCGCGTCGGCACCATGCTTGACGTTAACGTTGCACGTAACTGGAGCGTCAACTTAGAAATTGATGCCAACAGCCTTAGCGACCGCTACAACAGCCAAATCAATGGTCGCGACGACTGGCAGCTCACAGCACAGCTCGGCGTAACTTATAAGTTCGGCGTTCGACGCAAGATTAAAGACACACGCAGCTCTGACATCATCGAGACTCCTGTAATAAATACAGTACAGACTGAGACTAATGCTGCTCAGACAGTGGTTAAGGAAGAGAAGCCCGTAGTGCCTGAACCTCCAAAGCCACAACCTAAGGCCAAGGAAAAGACAGACGCCTCTATCTTCTTCAAGATTGCAAGCGCCACCATACAGCCTACAGAAAAGGCTAAACTTGCCACAATCGCAGCATGGATTAAAGCACATCCCGATGCAAAGGTTTCTCTGACTGGATACGCCGACAAGGGAACCGGTAATCCTACTGTCAATGCACGTTATGCTAAACTTCGTGCCGAAGCCGTCACTAAGGAATTGACGCAAAAGTATGGCATTGACGCAAGTCGTATCACCACCGACTCAAAGGGTGACACCGTACAGCCCTTCACCGATAACGACAGCAACCGCGTAACAATCGTGATTGCCGAAGAACAATAAGCCAATCGCTTTAAACCAAGAGGAACCCCTCCTGATATTATGCGACGCAAGACCTTCCTCCGCAAGACACTGAAAGCCATCTTCCGGCCTCGGGAAATAGTTATCACTATTGTGGCATTTATGCTCATCGGGCTTTTGCGCTTCGTTGCCATCCGCCTCGACGTGTTCAACCCGATAGCAAGGGCTGTTCAGGGATTCTCCACAACAGACATCTTCTACGACATGATGATGGCATCGCCGGCCGACACCAGCGATGTTATCGTCATCGTAGACATCACTAAACTGCACGACCGTGACTCCATCGCCACTATCATTGAAGAGGTTGATGCTCTAGCCCCTGCTGCCATCGACATTGATGTTGGGACCCCGACCCGGAACATAAGGAATTCACACGGCAGGCACACTCCTTCTTCGCTGAAGAACTTGGGCTTAAAGAGGGCTTCGTCAACGTCGACCGCAGTATGACGCGCAACATTCCTCTCTGTCTGGAAATGAAAGGCAAAGCCTATCCCTCAGTCGTCGCATGCATGATGGAAGTGCTGCAGGGCAAACCTTTTGACTACCAACAGGCCAAGAGCAAACCCATCGACTACGAGCCAACCATCTTCCGCATCATTCCCTACGACTCCATCCAACACAATGCCCAGTACATCACTGGACATGTCGTCATGCTCGGAGGCGCATACGAAAGCGTCGACATGCTATATACACCACTGGGACAAATGCACGGAATAAAAGTGCTCTGCTATGCCATGAAGACAATGCTCGACATGAAGCACCAAATAAACTGTGAAGGCCTGCTCTACTGGTTCCTGACCATCCTGCTATCCTATATCGGTGTATGCTGGATTATGGCCTACAAAGACATGGCAAAAGGCATGGGAGAGAACATCATAGGCGACTCGCTGCGCACCATCTTCATCACATCAGTCGTAGTCTGCCTCTTCATGGCTGTCTACATAACTATTGCATTCTTCCTCTTTACCAAATGGCGCATCAATTTCGACCTCACACCGACATTGGCCGTCATGGCACTTACCACTACTGCTGCCGACATTATCCACATCACAGCCAAACACTTGGTAAAAGAGCCTACCTATTATATATAATATAATAATGTATAACCCACACTAAGTAAAGACACCCCATTATGAAACAAGCATATCTTCGTACAACGGTGTTCTCTCTGATGCTCACCGTCGCAGCCTATATCTTTGCCCAAACTCCTTTACAGACCTACCTCGTAGGTGAGGTAAGCAAGTCTGTCATACTGTATCAGGGCAACAAGAAACTGGCAGTAACTCCTGGTGATGTACTGCCGCTCGGTGCAGTCCTCACGATTCCCGAGAAAGGACGACTTGTTGTATATGACGAAGGCAAACTGCGTCAGTACACCATCCTGCAGGCTGGCACACACTCTCTGGCAGAATTCCTTAACGGCAGCCGCAAAAAGTCTGTGCCCAAGGTTGCGTTCGAAGGCATCATTAAGCTAATCACCTCTGGCGACGAGTTACCTGGTGCTTACGCCACCATCGACAGAGAAATACGCACAGACTCTATCACCTATGTAACTCCCACAGACTCTGTCTCAACTTCTAAATAATAGAGATGACGCGTATCGCCTCCTTCTTGCTCCTTGTTCTCTTCTGCATAGCCCTCCCGGCTCAGGAGTTGACACAAGAGATGACCGATCTTGCGCACGATCTTTATGACGCTGTCAACAAAGGCAAACTTGACAGAGCAGATGCCATAGCCGACAAGTACTTAGCACTTTGTACAAAAGACGAATACTGCTATGGAATCTATTATGCAGAGGCGAAACACGTAAAGGCACACTCCGCTGCTGCCAAAGGGGATTATCCTTTAGCACAGCATCTCATGGATGAAGTCATTGCAGCGCGGCTCGATGCGCGTACTTCCCGCAATGACGACAGGATTGGGGATGCATACTTCGACAGAGGCTCCTATCACTTCCGACAACAGAATACCGACCAAGCTATTGCTGACTTAAAGGCTGCTGCCGAATCCTACAAGAAGGCACATAAGCCTAACAAATATGCCACTGCTCTCTGTCAAGCAGCGCAATACTACAAATTCCGTAGAGCTCCTGGCGATGCAGAGCAAGAGGCTAAATGTTATGAGTTGGCATTCCCTAGTGTAGAGAAGGGCACACCAGAATATCTTTCTGTTGCAGCTCGAATGATTGCATCATATAATGAACAGGGGAAATATGCTCAAGCAAGCAAGTTGGGAAACCAACTGAAGAAGACAGCCAAAAAAGTCTTTGAGAAGCAACCTGTTCGTTATGCCGACTTCCTGCTTTCTGCTTCTGTTGCAGAAGCTAACACAAAACAATATGCTCAGGCTCTTGCTTATGCCGACGAAGCCTTTGCCATCTACGAAGAAGCAGGTCACACATCCGACCATAACTATGCCATTCTGCTTAAGAATACGGCGGATTGCCATTTCTATCAGCAGCACTATCAGGATGCTCTTTCTTTCTATGAAAAGGCGAAGCCATTGCTTTTAAATACTGAAGGCGAAGCAGGAAAAGTCTACCAGAGTTGTTTCCAGCAACTCATTGCGACCAATGCCAGGCTTGGTCGTACAGATTTGGCACAAGAATACTCGCAGCAGCAACAGGAGCAACTCTTTTCCGGCATTAACGACACCACAACCTTAGGCTTTGCCAACACCCTTGCCACGCAAGCACAGATGCAAGCCGACATAGGGAACTTTCAAGGAGCCGCCAATTGGGGCGAACGAGCCTTGCGAAGATATGAAGCACGTGGCGACTCGCTTCAGCAAGCACTTATGCTTTATACCTTGAGTGGCTACTATACCCACCTCAACCAGCAAGAGCGTGCTGACAGTCTTATTGCGCTTACCCTGCAACTCAGTCACAGACGAGGCTTCACCCAAACAGAGGCAGATGCGCTTCACCAGCAAGCAGTTTCTTTTTACAATAAGAAGCAATATGCTCAGGCCGATGAAGTAAGTCAGCGAGCTTTATCATTGCTGCGGAAGTCTAATCTGTCTGCCTCCACGGCATATGCCAGCATTCTATGCGACCGGGCCCTCTTCCTGAGTTCTCTTGACAGCCTCGATTCGGCAATAAGACTTACCCACGAGGCCCTCGACCTTCAGACAAGCATCCTTGGCCCTGAGCATGGCGACAATGTCATGTTGCTATTCAACCTTGCCATCTATTATCACCGACTTGGCCAGATGGATAGTGTTGCTCATTATTATCATCGTGCCATCTCGCTGCAGACGCAACTTGTTCGCAACAACTTCTCCTTCCAGTCAACAAGACAACGTGAGCACTTCTGGCAACGCAAGAACTATCTATATCAGGCTGCACCGCTTTTTGCAACCTCTCCCGAAAAGGCTACGCCAGAACTGCTGACAGATATTTACAATGCACAACTGTTCACGAAAGGCATCTTGCTCAACAGCGAAGTTGACTTCCGAAGGATTCTGCAGAAATCTGCTGACAAAGGAGTACTCGGGCAATATGATGAACTGCAGGCCAAGAAAGCAGAATTACAGCAATGCCTTGAAGCAAAAGCAGGTAATGGAAAGGAACGAATCTCCAGCCTGCTACACCGTATTAGCCAACTCGAATATGCCATCGTGCGTAAATGTAAGGCATACGGCGATTTCACACAGAACCTTTCGCTCACTTCAGACTCTGTTCGCCGTTCCTTGAAGCCAACGGAGGCAGCAGTCGAGTTCCTCGAGGCTGATGTCATCTATGATGGGAAACCTGATCGCCTCTTCCTTGCTCTCATCCTACGACCAGAGTGGGATGCGCCACATGCTTGCCGTCTCTTCTTCCGCAGTAACATGGAGGAGTTGGGATATCCTGCAGGATTCTCTGTCAGCGAGTTACTGAGCAAAAAGGAATGGCAGAACCATATTTACCAGGACAGCAAACTTGGGCAGCTTGTCTGGGGCAAACTGCTTGAAGAACTGGATGGCATTACGCACATATACTTCGCACCCACAAGCATCTTCTATCAATGGGGCATCGAGTATATGCCTATAGGTGACGACGGCACTCGCATCTCCGACAAGTTGAATGTCTATCGGCTCTCTTCTACGAAACTATTGGCACAGCGCAGCAAACAGACCAGCTTTACCGATGGAGAAGCTGTGATATATGGAGGACTCGAATACGAGAACATGACCGTTGCACAAATGCGTGCATACCACGAGATGGGCAACGACGAGATTGAAGAAGAGGAGGACTTCACCGCTATTTATGCAGCAGAGCAGCAGATGGCAGATTCTTTAGCCATACTTGCTCTGGCAGAGCGCGGAACATCCGTAACGAACCTGAAAGGAGCAGAAAAAGAGGCTGAAGCCATCGAGTATCTTCTCTTCAACGCTGGGAAGAAGTACAAGATCTATGAGGATCGTAATGGTACAGAAGAATCTTTCAAATCTCTTAGCGGCAAGAATGTCTCATTGTTGCACATAGCCACTCATGGCTTTTCGTATCCAGTCACTGATCAACAAAACGCACAACTCGACTGGCTAAACCCCTCTGCCACAGCCAACACGATGCCGACCGACCCGCTTTGTTACTCGGGATTGCTCTTTGCAGGTTGTAACAACAAACTGCAACATCCGCAAGATTTCCCTGCTGATATCGAGGATGGCATCCTTACGGCACAGGAAATTGCACAACTCAACCTGCAGAGCCTGCAGTTGACCGTTCTTTCTGCCTGCCAGACAGGTACAGGCATGCTACACGAGGATGGCGTCTTCGGCGTACAGCGAGGCTTCAAGAAAGCAGGGGCACATACACTCGTCATGAGTCTTTGGAACGTCAACGATGCAGCCACGCAACTGATGATGACCTCGTTCTACGAGGCTCTCCTCAGCGGAATGTCGCGCCACGAAGCGTTCCTGAAAGCACAAGCAACCGTTCGCGACACTTACCCAGATCCGCATTACTGGGCTCCTTTCATCATGCTCGATGATATTTGAGGCTGCAATCCCCACACTTATTAGCATAATAAATCACAAGCCGTTCGCTACCAACGAGCGGCTTTTAATGTACTTGGTTGATTGCTGCATCGTGATGCTGCAATTGATTTATGGCGATGCTGCAATTGATTTGTCGCGATGCTGCAACGAATTCGTGCTGCCAAGTCTGGCATTCCGACATAATGAGACGGAAACTTTGGCACAAAAAAGTAGGAGCACGACGAGTCGCACTCCTACATTATATATAATATTATAGCTTAAATCCTGCTTTATGCCGTTAGGAGCTCAATGAGTTTCTCGACGGCAGCATGTATGCCTTCGGTGTTCTTACCACCGGCTGTGGCGAAATGAGGCTGGCCACCACCGCCGCCTTGCATCAGTTGAGCAGCCTCGCGAATGTTCTTGCCGACGTTCACACCTGCAGCAACGGCACTATCCGAAGCAGCCGCCGTGAGCAAAGGCTTGCCGCCAGCAACGGAACCAATCACTACGATGCTGTTCTCCACCTCAGCCCGAAGTTGGAAGGCAATGTCCTTAACGAACTCCGGACCAAGTGGTGTGATAGCCTTCAAGACCTTGAAGCCGTTCACTTCCGTCTGCTTGGAGAGTATCTCTTTCTTGAGTTCAGCAGCCCTTTCGTGCATGATGTCTTCCACTTGTTTCTTGAGGTCGGCATTATCGCTGATGGCCTTCTGGATAGTTCCAACCAAGTCGGGAGCGTTATTGAAGAGCCCTCGCAGACCCGTTATCATGTCCTGCAACTTGTCCATCTGCTCTTCGACTGCCTTACCTGTTATGGCTTCGATACGACGCACACCTGCAGCCACACTGCTTTCCGACATGATGCGAACCATACCGATGCAGCCCGTACTGCTTGCATGACAACCGCCGCAGAACTCGACACTCGTGCCGAACTGGATGACGCGAACCTTGTCACCGTACTTCTCACCAAAGAGAGCGATGGCTCCAAGCTTCTTTGCCTCCTCGATTGGAGTGTCGCGATATTCCTGCAGAGGCAGGTTCTGACGGATTCTTTCATTGACGAGATGCTCAACCTCGCGCAGTTGTTCGGGCGTAACCTTCTCGAAGTGTGAGAAGTCGAAGCGCAGGTAATCTGGCGTTACGAGTGAGCCCTTCTGCTCTACATGGTCGCCAAGAACCTCTTTGAGGGCTTGGTCGAGGAGGTGCGTGCAAGTGTGATTGGCCTCGATGGCACGGCGACGTTCCACATCCACGCAAGCCATAAACTCGGCTTCGGGATTGCTTGGGATGCGTTCCAGCAAGTGAACACTTACGCCATTCTCTTTCTTGGTGTCAATCACCTTGATGGTCTCCTGCTCGTTACAGATGACGCCTGAGTCGCCAACCTCGCCACCCATCTCTCCATAGAAAGGAGTCTGGTCGAAGATTGCCTCGTAAACGACGCCTTTCTTCTGCTTTACCTCGCGATACTTGACGATGTGGCAAGTGTATTCCGTGTAGTCGTAACCCACGAATTGCTGCTCCAACTGGTCATTGATGACGACCCAATCGCCAGCCTCAACCTGGGCGGCATTGCGAGCACGCTCTTTCTGCTTCTGCATCTCGACATTGAAGCCAGCCTCATCGACCGTTAGACCATTCTCGCGACAGATAAGTTCGGTGAGGTCCAGGGGGAAGCCGTAGGTGTCGAAGAGCGTGAAGGCTTTCTCGCCGGCAATCTCTGTCTTGCCTGCAGCCTTTGCCTCCTTCATCACACCATCCAGCAGTTTGATGCCGGTTTCGAGTGTGCGGAGGAAGCTTTCCTCCTCTTCCTTCATCACTTTCGTAATGAGTTCCTTCTGACCTTCGAGTTCCGGATAGGTTGCTCCCATCTCCTGAATCAGGACGGGCAACAGGCGATAGATGAAGGCCTGCTTCTGTCCGAGGAAGGTATAGGCGTAGCGAACGGCGCGACGCAGAATGCGACGGATGACATAGCCGGCTTTTGCGTTGCCTGGAAGCTGACCGTCTGCGATGCTGAAAGCAATGGTGCGAAGATGGTCGGCCACTACTCTCATAGCCACATCGATGTCCTCCTTCTCGCCATAACGGAAGCCGCTGAGGTCGCCGATGGCTTTGATGATGGGCTGGAAGACGTCGGTATCGTAGTTGGACTGCTTGCCCTGAATGGCGCGAACCAGTCGTTCGAAGCCCATGCCAGTGTCGATAACGTTCATGCCAAGCGGTTCGAGATGTCCGTCAGCCTTGCGCTCGTACTGCATGAAGACGATGTTCCAGATCTCGATAACCTGCGGATCGTCCTTGTTGACGAGTTCGCGGCCAGGCACTTTAGCCTTTTCCTCAGCCGAACGACTATCGAGATGAATCTCGGAGCAGGGTCCGCAAGGACCTGTGTCGCCCATTTCCCAGAAGTTATCATGCTTGTTGCCGTTGATGATGTGGTCAGCAGGAACGTGCTTCAGCCAGTAGCCAGCAGCCTCATCATCACGGACAAGATTCTCTTCAGGACTGCCCTCGAAGACCGTCACATAGAGGTCCTTCGGATCGAGCTTCAGCACATCAACGAGGTATTCCCACGCCATATCGATGGCTCCCTCCTTGAAATAGTCGCCAAACGACCAGTTGCCGAGCATCTCGAACATGGTGTGGTGATAGGTATCATGCCCGACTTCTTCGAGGTCGTTATGCTTTCCGCTCACTCGCAGACACTTCTGACTGTCCGCACGTCGGCGGGGTTCCGGGTCGCGAGTGCCAAGGATGATGTCCTTCCACTGGTTCATGCCGGCATTGGTAAACATCAGGGTCGGGTCGTCCTTCACTACCATTGGGGCTGACGGAACAATCTTATGACCCTTCGACTCGAAGTACTTAAGGAACGAGTCGCGTATCTCATTTGCTGTCATCATATTATTTACGATTTGACGATTTACGTTTTACGAATTAATGAATTGAGTGATAAAATGCGTGCAAATGTACGAAATATTTATGAATTATGTGCTATGATTTGTAATTTAAGAATTATTTTTTGTATTTTTGCAACAGAATTATGCATTATGAATTATAAATTATGAATTGATTTAACATGGCATACAATCCGAGCAAAGACCTCAAGAAATTCTACGGCATAGCAGAAGTAGCCGAGCAATTCAATGTAGCTGAGTCGTTGTTGCGCTTTTGGGAGAAAGAGTTCCCCAACATCAAGCCCCGCAAGAACGGTCGAGGCATACGTATGTACACAAAGGAGGACATCGAGGAGGTGCGCCTCGTCTATAACCTGCTCAAGGTGCGCGGCATGAAGATTGCAGCTGCGAAGCAAGTCCTGAGCAAGAACAAGAAGGCAGCAAACGACACTTCCGAAATCATCAACCGTCTGCAATCCATCAAGACAGAGTTGCTGGAAATCAGCCGCGAACTGAAGGAACTCTAGACGCCCCCAGTTAAGTTGCCAAAGATGGCGTGTTAAGTTGCCAAAGATGGCACGTTAAGTTTGTGAAGATGGCACGTTAAGTTTGTGAAGATGGCACGTTAAGTTTGCGAAGATGGCACGCCAAGTTTACAAGGATGGCGTGGGGCGTTTGACAACCATGCTGCACACGTCTTAAACAACAAAAAAGCGAAGCCTTACGACTTCGCTTTTCTTGTGGGCGCTGAGGGATTCGTTCCGGCTTGCCGCCTGAGTGTAACGAAAAACCCCCGACCCTCTTATACGAAACAAGGAGCAGGACTTTCAAGTCTTACTCCTTATTCTTTGTGGGCGCTGAGGGATTCGAACCCCCGACCCTCTGCTTGTAAGGCAGACGCTCTGAACCAGCTGAGCTAAGCGCCCAAAAAGGATTGCCTTCCTGTTTTGCGGTGCAAAGGTACGACAATCCTTTGGTTTATGCAAACTTTACACTAAAAAAGTTTCTTTCTTTTTATTGCTTAACCCAAACAACCCATCTAGCGTATGCTTCCGTGGAAGAGATAAAAGTAACCCGATAAGTATATTCTTCGTCGTAGTATTCTATTTTCATTTTCAAATTCTGAGAACTTTCGTCGTAAGTATATGTGAAGTTAATGGTTTCCATATCACCATCTTCATACTCATAATAACGCCCCGTGCCATTAGAATTAAACACAACCTTCATATAGTCGCCATCACCGAGATCAGCTTTCCATGTACCTACAAGTGCTTTTGACCCTAGGTTGCTGGTATCGCCTTGCCTGGTATAAAGAACTCCTCCAAAAGTTATTTCTTTGGAGGAAATAAAAGTAACTCGGAGTGCTAATTCTTCACCGTCCTCTACTTTAACTCTCAAAATCATAGAACCCTCGTCGAAGGTATATGTAAAATTATAAGTTTCTGCTTCACCATCTTCGTAATAATATTCATTGGCATAACCCGTACCATTCGATCTAAACACAAGAAGAGTATAGCCTATTTCCTGTGTATGTTTCCATGTACCTACGATATTCGATAATTTTGGCCCATTGTCATCATCGTCATCGTTACAAGAGACAAAGCTAACGCCAAGCAATGCAACCATCACAATGGCCAAAAGACCATAAAAATAATTCTTTTTCATAATTAACATAATTAAGTTAAACTATCTATTTTCTTATTTATTCAAATTCAAAGCCTTTGCCTAATACGCAAGAGAATGCTTATCACAAATTAAACGCAGCAAAAGTATAACAATCCCATAACTCTTGCAAGCATTTCACTAAAAAAAATTAAGCATTAGGCGTTTCAAGTTAATAAAAGCAGAATTTCTAAACTCTAAACTCTAAACTCTAAACTTTTTTTCGTACCTTTGCACGGAATTTACATACCTTATATATATAAGTACACGAAATGAAGCATTTCAGATTAGTTGACAACCTGATGGGGTGGCTCACGTTCGCCATCGCTGCCTACGTCTATTGCAGCACGGTGGAACCTACCGCGAGCTTCTGGGACTGCCCCGAGTTCATAACAACTGCTTACAAGCTTGAAGTCGGTCACCCACCTGGGGCACCTTTCTTCATGCTCACAGCAAACCTGTTCACCCAATTCGTGAACGACCCCACGAAAGTCGCGCTGATGGTCAATATGATGAGTGCCCTCTTCAGCGCCGCTTGCATCATGTTCCTCTTCTGGACCATCAGTCATCTGGTTCGCAAGCTGGTTGGAGAGAACGGAAGGGTGCAGAATCTGGCTCAACTCATCACGGTCGAGGCAAGCGCCCTGACTGGAGCCCTCGTCTATACCTTCAGCGACACCTTCTGGTTCAGCGCAGTAGAAGGTGAGGTTTATGCCTACAGTAGCCTCTTCACGGCAGTTGTATTCTGGTTGATGCTCAAGTGGGAAGACCACGCCGACGAGCCTGGAAGCGACCGTTGGCTCATCTTCATCGCTTATCTGACCGGCCTGAGCATCGGCGTTCACCTGCTGAACTTGCTCTGTCTGCCAGCCCTCGTGCTCATCTTCTACTATCGGAAAGTGAAGAATGCCACAATGAAGGGAGCCATGTTGTCGTTGGTAGGCAGTGGAGTCCTCATTGCAGCTGTGCTCTACGGCATCGTTCCTGGTATCGTTAAGGTTGGCGGATGGTTCGAACTCCTCTTTGTGAACAAACTGAGCATGCCTTTCAATACAGGCGTCATCGTGTATATCGCCCTGCTTGTCGGCATTGTGCTTTGGAGCATTTGGGAGACGATAAAGCAGAAGAGCCGCATCCGCATGATCATCTCTTACCTGCTGAGTGTCGGCATGTTGGGTATCCCCTTCTACGGCTACGGCTGGAAGAGCATCGTGTGCGGCGTTATCGTATTGGCTCTCCTCTATGTCGCTCTTGGTTGGAAGAAAGAGGGCAAACCCCTCGTCTCAGCACGTCTGATGAACACATCGCTGCTCTGCATGCTCATGATTATGATTGGCTACAGCTCGTACGCCGTGATTGTAATCCGCAGCTCGGCTAATACACCGATGGATCAGAACTCGCCCGAGGACATCTTCACCCTGGGAACTTACCTCAGTCGAGAGCAATACGGCGACCGTCCCCTACTCTACGGACCCGCCTACACCAGCCAAGTGCTGCTCAAGCCCGACGGCAACTATTGTGTTCCTGTCAGCAAGCAAGGCGCTCCCGTCTATCAAAGGAAGGAGAAGCAAACACCCGACGAGCCCGACCGCTACGAGGTGCAACGCTACAAGACCGACTATGTCTATCAGCAGAACATGCTCTTCCCTCGTATGTATAGCGACCAGCATGCTGGAGCTTACGAGAGCTGGATGGGTGGCGTGAAAGGCACCGTCAAGTCATACGAAAGGTGTGGCGAGATGGTTCAAATCAAGACACCGACTCAGCTCGAGAACCTCCGCTTCTTCCTCAGCTATCAGGTCAACTTCATGTATTGGCGCTACTTCATGTGGAACTTTGCAGGAAGGCAGAACGACCTGCAGGGAAATGGCGAATGGGAACACGGCAACTGGATTAGCGGCATTCCCTTCATCGACAATATGCGACTGGGAGATCAGAGCAAGCTGCCAAGCGAACTCCGCGAGAACAAAGGTCACAACGTCTTCTATTGCCTGCCACTCTTGCTTGGCCTCATCGGTCTTTTGTGGCAACTCTTCAAGAACGACGAGAAGAATCAAGGCGAAGGCGAGAAGCAATTTGGTATCGTCTTCTTCCTCTTCTTCATGACCGGCCTCGCAATCGTGCTGTACCTCAACCAAACGCCCATGCAGCCTCGTGAACGCGACTATGCCTACGCAGGCTCGTTCTACGCATATTCCATTTGGGTAGGACTCGGCGTGGCAGGCATCGCATACTACCTGCAGAAGCTTCTCAGGAACGAGATGGCCTGCGCAATACTCAGCCTGCTTTGCATCCTCGTGCCCATCCAGATGGCAGGACAAACGTGGGACGACCACGATCGCAGTGGACGCTACACCTGCAGAGACTTCGGTCGCAACTATCTCGAATCGTTGTCTAAGGGCGACTTCCCCATCATCTATACGAACGGCGACAACGATACCTTCCCTCTTTGGTACGCACAGGAGACAGAAGGCTTCCGCACAGATGCCCGTGTCTGCAACCTCTCGTACCTGCAGACCGACTGGTACATCGACCAGATGAAGCGTCCTGCTTACGACTCACCTGCTGTTCCCATCAATTGGAGCCGCTTGCAATACGTGGCAGGCACAAGAGAAGGTGTCAGCGTTCGACCCGGAACCTTGGAACGACTCATCGAATCCTACAAGGACGACCCAGAGACGCTTCATAACATCCTTGGCGACGACCCGCACGAACTCTCGAGCATCATGGAGAACTGGATACTTAGCGACAATCCCGAACTGCGCTTCATCCCCACAGACAGCATCGTCTTCACCATCGACAAGGAGGCTGTGCGTCGCAGCGGAATGATGATGGCAGGCGACAGCATCCCAGACAAGATGCACATCAGCCTCAAGGGAAAACGTGCCGTCTATAAGAGCGAACTCATGATGTACGAGATGATTCTGCGATGCAACTGGGAGAGACCTATCTACATGGCTATGACTGTCGGCTCCGAGAACAAGGCAACCGTCCAGGACTACTTCGTTCAGGAAGGTCTCGCTTATCGCATCACGCCCTTCAACACAAGGAAGAGCGGCAAGGACATCGACACAGATAAGATGTACGAGAACCTGATGACGCGCTTCTCCTTTGGCGGTATCGACCAGCCGGGACTCTATCTCGACGAGACCGTAATGCGTATGTGCAACACACATCGCCGCATCTTCTCGCAACTGGCTTCAAGGCTGGTTCAGGAAGGCAAGCTCGACAAGGCCGAGAAGGTTGTGGAGAAGGCCGAGAAGGTCATTCCTCCGACATCTGTGCCTCACAGCTACAGCGGCGGCTCTCTTGAGTTGGCTCGTGTATGGAACGCTGTAGGCAAGAAGAAAGAGGCTTGCGACATCGCCTATCCCGTTGCCATTCAAGCCTCAGAATATCTGGAGTGGTACATGAGTCTGCCTGGCAAGATGCTTCTGCTCAGCGAGAAGGATTGCATGTACTACCTCTATCAGATGCATGCCGCCCTGAGCATCATGGAGAGTGCCGGCAGCGACAAGACGATGGAACTCGCCAAGAAACTCGACCTCTACAACCAGATGCTTCAAGGCCGCCTCTATGGCAGTGTCGGCATGAATGCTGCTGAGGAGGAAGCTGAAGAGGAAGAAGTTTACGAAGACGACACACTATAAATAGTATATCGTCACATAGTAACTAGGTATCGTGTTCATCGAGCAGCCGCCACGAATCTTCCGATGGTTCTATCCCCACGCTTTGTGGCGGATAGACCCGCACAGGAAGGCTGTCTATCTTACCTTCGACGATGGTCCAATCCCCGAGGCTACACCATTCATCCTCGACACCCTGGACCGCTTCGAAGCAAAGGCAACCTTCTTCATGGTGGGCGACAATGCTGCCAAGTACCCGCATCTGTTCGAGGAGGTTCGCCTTCGTGGACACGCAATAGGCAACCATACCTACAACCACATCTCAGGCTTCCGCCACCGTCCCTGGACTTACCTTGCTAACATCAAGAAGGCCAACGACATCTTCCACACCAATCTCTTCCGTCCTCCACACGGCTGGATCGGGATGGTGCAATATCGTGTCCTGCGATACATCGGCATAAAAGTCGTGATGTGGGACGTAGTGACACGCGACTACAGCCGCCTTCTAACTGCCGACGATGTTGTGAACAACGTGAAACGCTACACCCGAAACGGCAGCATCATCACGCTTCACGACTCGCTCAAAAGCATCGACAAACTCAAACATGCCTTGCCAGAGATACTCGCTTGGCTGAAACAAGAAGGATATGAGTTCGGCATCATTGAACAGTAACGACATCAAAGCCCAGGCCTTGCGCTTGGGTTTTGTCGCTTGTGGACTGGCTAAGGCAGAGCCCGTTGCCGATAGTTTTGCCCGTCGCTACCAGCATTGGCTCGACCTCGATTACTGTGGCGAGATGGATTACATGCGGCGTAATGTCGAGATGCGACTCCAGCCCGACCTCCTTGTGCCTGGCGTAAAGACCATCGTAAGCCTCGCCATGAACTTCATGCCCGAGAAACCTCAGCCCGCCATCAGCCTTTATGCACAAGGCAAAGACTATCACGATGTGATGAAACAAAGGATGCAGGAACTCATGCAGGCTTGCAATCTCGAGGGCCGATGCTTTGTCGATACAGCACCCGTGCTGGAGCGTTATTGGGCTTGGAAGAGCGGCATCGGAATCGTCACACAAAGCGGCTTGGTTGCTGTGCCGGGTTATGGCCCGACAGTCTTCCTCGGAGAACTCTTCCTGACTGCCGAAGCCGACCATTACGACCAGCCTCTCCCCAACTCCATGCCAGAAGAAATCGGTTGGACGAAAGTCTGTCCAGCCCTTACTCCCGAAGGGCTCGATGCACGTCTTTGTATCAGCTATCAGACCATCGAGCATCGCGGGCCTTTGCCCGAAGAGTTAGAACTGAAGCGCACCTTCTATGGCTGCGACCGTTGCCTGCGTGCCACACCTCAATTCGCTGAGTCTCAGCCCACTACAGAGCAAGCCTTCCAACCCTCCGAAGCCTTGCAGAAGATGACAGCCGACGATTGGGAAAGCCTCACGGAAGAGCAGTACCGAACCCTCTTCAAAGGCTCAGCCGTCAAACGAGCCAAGTTCGACGGGCTCAAGCGAAACATCGAACGATGGCTCAAGCAACTTAAACCCTGAAAACATAACACAGTCCTTCGCCAGTCCCACCACGGGAGGACTGCAGTCCCACCACGGGAAAACTCCAGTCCCACCGTGGGAGGACTCGAGTCCTCCTATAGTGAAATTTTAAAAGGACTGGAACAACCTCTCTGCCATTCCTACCCTATTATCATGATTCAAGAGCAAGAGGGAGATCCTTCAGAACACCCACCCCATTCAGGCACGGTTCGAAGCCTCAATTCCCTCCCAGAATAATTGGTCACAGAAACACATTCCTCCTCCAATCGTCGCGTGTATAAAATCCCTTTTGGGCTGTTTTTTTGCTCTCGCAGCACAGGATTTGAGTACTATTATGTTACGAAACCACCCATTTATTGCTTTTTTTTGCCCTCATCTCACGCGCATTAATAAATAATGTGTATCTTTACCGCACGAAATACATGTTAGAGCAAAATCAATGTATCATCGAAAGGACGTCAGGGTCATCCACTGACGACGGCGGAGCCGTACCCCGACCCCACTAACACGATAAAGCATCAACAGTTTACGTTCTTTAACTCTTTAGAGCAAAGGCGCGCTTTTAATGCGCGGAATTCGTTATCGTTATCGTCACTTATCAGCATTCGTGCATGCTTGAAACCTGAAACCTGAAACCAGTTAACTGTTAACTGTTAACTGTTAACGTTATCGTTATCGTTATCGTTAGGGTCATCGTTATCGTTTTATTACCATGATTTACGACCACATCAACAACCTCAACACGTACGCAAGTCTCTCCCCCGACATCCTTGTGGGACTGGAGTTCCTTCGCGATGCCAAGCCCGACACAGAGAACGGCGTCTATCAACTCAATCCACGCGTCAAAGCCATCGTCTCCGAGTACGAGACCAAGCCTCAGAACGAGAACGGCTACGAAGCACACCGACAGTACATCGACATACAATACATCCTGAAAGGCCAAGAGCGCATAGCCTGTCTCCCCATCGAGAAACTCACCGAGACAAAGCCCTACAGCGAAGAAGGTGATTGCGCCTTATATTCGGCAGACACCATCCATCAGCCATCATACCTCAGCCTTCAGTCAGGTTACTTCGCCATCTTCTTCCCCCAAGACGGTCACATGCCCAGCCTCAGCTCAGCATCTCCAGAACCCGTCAAGAAGGTCGTTGTGAAAGTAATGTGCGTACATGATTAACACATTCCCGCACAAACATTCCATTCTATGAAGATACTCGTTACAGGCGCAAAGGGCTTCGTTGGCAAGAACCTTTGTGCTCAATTGAATAACATCAAGACAGGCAAGGCCAAATACTATGGCAATCTTGCTATAGAAGACATCTTTGAATACGACCTCGACTCTACCCCAGAACAACTCGACCTGTGGTGCAAGGAGGCAAATTTCGTTTTCAACCTTGCCGGAGTGAATCGTCCCAAAGACCCCGAAGAGTTCATGAAGGGTAATTTCGGCTTCGCTACAACTCTTCTCGAAACACTCAAGAAGCACGGCAACACATGTCCAGTCATGATAAGTTCCTCCATCCAAGCAACACTTGCAGGTCGATTTGGCAACTCTGAATACGGCCGGAGCAAGAAAGCAGGGGAAGAGTTGATGTTCCAGTACAGCGAAGAGACAGGAGCAAAGGTGCTCGTCTATCGTTTCCCGAATCTTTATGGCAAATGGTGCCGTCCTAATTACAACTCGGCAGTAGCAACATTCTGCAACAACATTGCCAACGGATTGCCCATTATCGTCAACGACCCCAACGTCGATATGGAACTTCTCTACATCGACGACCTCGTTGAGGAGATGATATGTGCATTAAAAGGCGAAGAGCATCGATGCGAGTTCGATGGCGTTGAGACAGTTCTCACTCCTGAAGGTCGTTATTGTGCAGCACCAATCACCCATCATGTTAAGCTAGGAGAAATAGTTGACCTCCTTCACCGCTTCGCAGAAATGCCACAGACACTCATGATTCCTGAGATTCCCTCTGATAGCTTCGCAAAACGTCTCTTCAGCACCTACCTCAGTTACCTTCCTAAGGAAAAAGCCATCTTCGACCTCAAGATGAATGTCGATGCCCGTGGTTCCTTCACCGAACTTGTGCACACCCTTAACTGCGGACAGGTCAGCATCAACATCAGCAAACCCGGCATCACAAAGGGTCAGCACTGGCATCACACCAAATGGGAGCAGTTCATCGTGGTAAAGGGACATGGTTTGATACAGTTGCGTAACGAAAACGACCCCAATGGTCAAATCCTTGAATATGAAGTTTCTGGCGACAAGATCCAAAGCGTCATCATGCTTCCAGGCTATACTCACAACATCATCAACCTCTCCGATACAGAGGATTTAGTTACCGTGATGTACTGCAATGAGATTTTCGACTCCAATCGACCAGACACCTTCTTCGACCCAGTAAAAGAACAATAATAACATCGTTTAAATTATATTATGAGCATTTTCGCTGGAAAAACATTAATGATTACCGGAGGAACAGGTTCCTTCGGAAACGCAATACTCAACCGCTTCCTCCGTACAGATATCGGAGAAATCCGCATCTTCTCTCGCGATGAGAAGAAACAGGATGATATGCGTCACGAATATCAGGCCAAGTGGCCCGATGTGGCAAGCAAGATTAAATTCTATATCGGCGATGTTCGCAACAAGAGCACGTTGCATTATGCCATGCAGGGAGTTGACTATGTCTTCCATGCAGCAGCTCTCAAGCAGGTTCCCAGCTGCGAATTCTTCCCTATGGAAGCTGTGAAAACCAATGTCATCGGCACAGACAACACCCTTGATGCAGCCATCGATGCAGGTGTGAAATGCGTCATCTGCCTCTCTACCGACAAAGCCGCTTATCCCATCAATGCTATGGGCATCACCAAAGCCATCGAGGAAAAGATAGCTGTTGCCAAGAGCCGTCTCTCAGGCAACACAAAGATTTGCTGCACCCGTTATGGCAACGTGATGTGCAGCCGTGGCTCTGTCATTCCTCTCTGGATCGACCAGATTCGCAAGGGCAATCCGATTACTCTTACTGAACCCAAGATGACACGTTTCATCATGTCGCTCGAAGAGGCAGTCGATCTCGTACTCTTTGCTTTCGAGCATGGTAAGAACGGCGACATCCTCGTTCAGAAAGCTCCCGCCTGTACCATCCAGACTCAGGCCGAAGCCGTATGCGAATTGTTTGGAGGAAAGAAGGAAGACATCCGAGTCATCGGAATCCGTCACGGAGAAAAGATGTACGAAACGCTCCTCACCAAAGAAGAGGCAGCCAAAGCAAGCCATCGACATGGGCAACTTCTATGCCGTCCCCGCCGACAACCGCGACCTGAACTATGACAAGTACTTCATCGACGGCGACACAAAGCGTGCCACCATCGAAGAGTTCAACTCCGACAACACCCGTCGCCTCAACCTCGAAGAGACCAAAGCCAAAATCGCCTCGCTCGAATACATACAAAACGAACTGACCGGAAAGTCCAATCTGGTTTAGTTAAGTCACACTGATTACACAGATTACACAGACAATATGACTGTCAACGAACTGACATACGAAATTCGAGGAGCCATTTTTGATGTTTATAACGAATTGGGGCCTGGTTTATTGGAGTCAGTTTATGAGGAAGCCTTAGTTTTTGAGCTCAAAGAACGTGGATTGGAAGTAGAACGTCAAGTTGAGGTTCCTATCCTATACAAAGGAAATGAACTCAAAACGCCACTTCGACTGGATTTGTTCATCGAGAATACTATTATCGTAGAGCTAAAGTCTGTGGAAGATATGAAGCCGGTGTTTGCAAAACAACTGCTTACATATCTAAGGCTTCTGGATAAACGTGTTGGGCTGTTGGTTAACTTCTCTGCTAATAATATTCGTGAGGGAATAATACGCATTGCTAATTAATGTCACACAGATTTCACAGATATATTGATGATAAGTTGAGATTTTTTTAAGGTACTTCTGAAAGTGTACTTTCAAGATACCTCCAAACAATATCAACCTTTGTTTACAACAAAGCAATCTTCTCAAGATTGTCATCAATATAAAAAGAACAATCTGTGGCATCTGTGAAATCCGTGCGAGAATTATAAAAAAAAATCTGAAAGAAATATGGCAGAATTTAAGAATAACGGAAAATTAAAGTTGCTGATTATCGTCGGCACCCGTCCCGAGATAATCCGTCTGGCAGCAGTCATCAACAAATGTCGTGAGTACTTCGACTGCCTGTTGGCTCATACAGGACAGAACTACGACTACAATCTCACCGGTGTCTTCTTCAAGGACCTCAAGCTCGCAGACCCAGACATCTATATGGAAGCCGTAGGAGCTGACCTCGGCGAGACGATGGGCAACATCATAGCAAAGAGCTATCATCTCATGGTC
>CACXUA010000033.1:0-1799 GCA_902770725.1 uncultured Bacteroidales bacterium
ACATCAGTATTTATTCTGTGGTCATTTATGGAAGCACAACATACGTTGTAACAGGCATCGGAAGTAATGCATTCTATGCTTGCACGGGCCTGACCTCTGTGGCTATCCCGGAAAGCATTGAAAGCATCGGTGATTATGCTTTTGCAGGCTGCACCGGCTTAACTTCGTTGACAATTCCCATTAGCGTGAAGACTATTGGGAGAAGTGCCTTCCAATATTGCAATAGCATGACTTCATTGACCTTCAACTGCAACCCGACCAGCATCGGAGATTATGCTTTCTCGGGTTGCAACAAGCTGACGCAGGTGACACTGAACAACAATAACTTTGTATCTCGAAATAGAACTACGAGCACATCAATGAAGTCCATCTTCGGCGAACAGGTAAGCAACTACATCATAGGCAGTAATGTGACTGCCATCGGAAGTTATGCCTTCGATGGCTGTACGGGTATGACCTCAGTATTAATTCCAAACAGCGTGACCAGCATCGGCGATTATGCTTTCTATAGCTGCACCGGTCTGCCTGTGGTAACAATCCCCAGTAGCGTGACGAGTATCGGGAAATATGCTTTTCAGTATTGCAATAGCCTGGCTTCGTTATATTTCGAGTGCAACCCGACCAGCATTGGAGAGAATGCCTTCAATTGCTCTAAACTGACAAAGGTGACATTGGGTAACTTTGTTGAGAATTTTAGGTCAGCAGAAAAATCAATGAAGTATGTTTTTGGGAATCAAGTTAAACAATACATTATTAGCGTCGGGGTGACCTATATTGGTGGAAATACCTTCAGTGGTTGTACAGGTATGACCTCGGTATCACTTCCGTACGGTTTAAGCTACTTTAGTGACCAAGCTTTCGATGGTTGCACAGGTTTAACCTCAATAATAATTCCTAGCAGCGTGACTAGCATCGGCAACAGCGCTTTTCGTGATTGCAGTGGTTTAACTTCTATCATAATCCCTAATAGCGTAGAAAGTATCTTCTCTTGGGCTTTCATGGGTTGCACTGGTCTAACTTCTGTGTCAATCCCGAACAGCGTGACAAGCATCGGAAACTCTGCCTTCAAGGGCTGCACAGGCTTAACTTCAATAACAATCCCGAGCACTGTGAAAGAAATCGAGAATTATGCTTTTGATGGCTGCTCAAGTTTAGTTAAAGTTACATTAAACAGTGAATCCGTCGTCTCTGTTACAAGAGGGCCGTATGTCTCTTTTAAGTCTTTATTTGGCGACCAAGTACAAAATTACATTATTGGCGATGAGGTGTCCCACATAGGTCAGTGTGCCTTCTTGGGCTGCACGGGCATGACCTCTGTAATTATTCCAAATAGTGTGAAAAGTATTTCCTCAGACGCTTTCGCTGGTTGCAGTGGCTTAACTTCAATTGATATTCCAAATATAGCAGTAATCGAATATGGTACCTTTGCTGGTTGTAGTGGCCTGACTTCTGTGTCAATTCCGAACAGCGTGACAAGAATCGGAAACTCTGCCTTCAAGGACTGCACAGGCTTGACTTCTGTGACAATTCCGAACAGTGTGACAAGCATCGGGGAATCTGCCTTCGCTGAATGCACTGGCTTGACTTCTTTAACAATCCCAAGCAGTGTCACTGCTATTGGGAGTAAAGCTTTTTATAACTGCACTGGTTTGACTCAAGTGACACTGAACAGCAATGCCATTGTCTCTGAGAACAGAAACGAAGACACCTCTATGAGCTCAATCTTCGGCAAGCAAGTGCAGACCTATACCATAGGCAAGAACGTCTCAAGTATCGGAGAATATGCCTTCTACGGATGT
>CACXUA010000033.1:1808-27372 GCA_902770725.1 uncultured Bacteroidales bacterium
ACCTCAATGACAATCCCTAATAATGTATATAATATTAAAAAGAATGCTTTTGGGAATTGTACTACCTTAACTACTGTTAATCTGAGATGCCCTAATTTCATGCAACATTACTTCTCTCCAGACGAATCCTTGAAAACCATCTTCGGTAACCAAGTACAAACTTATAATTTAATTGATGTCTCCCATATTGGTGGTTGTGCCTTCTATGGCTGCACGGGCATAAGCTCAGTAAATTGTGATATCAGTCTCCGTCACATTGGTTCCATGGCCTTTGAGGGTTGCACAGGCTTGACCCAAATTTCATTTCCCAATGACCTAAGATATATTGATGAATATGCTTTCTATGGTTGCACAGGCTTGACTTCAGTGTTTATTCCTAGCAGTGTCAATTCACTTGGCAAAGAAATATTCTATGAATGTCCAAACTTGACCAAAGTGTTATTGTACAGCAAGACTATTGTCTCTGCAAACAGGACAGATGGTACTTCTTTGAAAACCATCTTCGGTGATCAAGTGGAGAAATATCGTATTGGCGATGGTGTGAGCGAAATTGGAGACTATGCTTTCTTTGGTAGCTCAAATTTAAAATCGGTAATAATTCCCAGTAGCATGACATTGATTGGCAATCAGTCTTTCTCCCATTGCTCGGAACTGGAGAAGATTGATTGTGAAGCAACAACTCCCCCCGATGCTTTCAATAATACATTTGAGGATGTGGAAACAAGCCAAGTTCTGCTCGTTGTCCCCGATGGCTCCTTGGCTCAGTACAAGGCTCATAATGTCTGGAAACAGTTCTGGGTAGAGACACCGACAGGAATCAGCTCCCTCCTAACCTCCCCTGAGGAGGAACCAATTTACGACCTCTCAGGCAGACGCCTTCAGAAGATGCAACGCGGCATCAACATCGTTGGCGGCAAAAAGGTCTTGATGAAATAGCCCCTCGTCCATAAAAGCAAGAGCCGAGAGCATCACCAGCCATGTTGCTCTCGGCTCTTTTTGTTTTTGTGTTAGCTTTTGTTGAGTACGGTATAGGTCTTGGTGCTTTACTTCCAGAAACGGGATGTGATGTCTGTGAGTTTCCCTTGCTCTACGCGGTAAAGCCTTTGGTTGGTGGTCCTCACGTTTAGTGGCCCGCAGGCTGCATCGTAAGGTCCTGTCTTCAGGTAGTCGAAGTTGGATAACGTTATCTCTTGTGGCAAGTCGTTCCGACCACTGTACCAAGCCGTCCGAACCTTCGAGTTCTCTTTCACCCAGCAGGCCAGTCTGTCAATCTCGGCAGGGTCTTGGTCGCCTCCCATCAGGCAGATGCACGTGATTCCGATATGGTCCTTCAACATCGAAGCCAAAGCCTCGGTTGTCAAGGGAACACCAACGTCTGCCCAAAGATATTGGCTGTGACAACCCTGACAATGAATGGGGCAGCCACTGATGCTAATGGCTAAGGTTATCTCATCGGGTATCTCTGCAAAGACCTCTTTAACGTCGACGTATTTCATATAGCTATAGGTGCAAAAAAAGATGGGAGTTGACAAGTGGCTCGCTGCCACTCAAACTCCCATCTTGTTGTTGATACTTAATTACAAGCCATTACTGTAGGTTCGCTTGGCAGCCTCAATCTGTCTGTCCTTGCCAAAGGCAGGGATGGGTCGCAGATAGCCGATGATGCGGGTGTACTGCGTGATGTTCGAGCTGCCGCAGCAGGGACAAACCTCGATGGGCTTCTTGATGATGTGACCGCAATCCTCGCACTTCGAGTTGGGGATGTTGAAGGTGTAGTACGAGGTGCCGTTCTCGATGGCGAAGTCGATGAGCTTGAGGTACTGCTCCTTCGACAGGTGGTCCTGCAGGTTGCAGTGCAGAGCGCTGCCGCCATCGGTGTACTGATAGGTCTGCCGACCATGCAGGATGAACTTGTCGAGTACGCGTGTATCGTCGTGAGCATCGTAGAAGTACGAGTTGTAGAGGTTCTCGTCCTCTGGTACCCAGTAGCCGTCCTCCTTGTCCCAACGGTAGTTCTTGCCGCCGAGTCCTTCGGCAGGCACTACTTCGGAGTTGAAGAGGAAGGGCTTCTTCTTGTCGTGGATGCTGTGGCGCTTGTTCTCTTCCTTGATGGTGCCCAGGATGAGTTGCAGGAACTCGATGTATTCGGGATTGTTGCCCACCTTCATTCCGAGGAATCGAGCAGCCTCATTCAGTCCGTTGATGCCGATTGTGGAGTAGAGCTTGCTGATGTAGATGTAGCCGCCATTTGATGCAGCGAACATGCCGCGGTCCTCCATTTCGTAGAGCATGGTCTTGTATGCAATGTGGTACTTATAGACGCGCTCCAAGATGGTGGTCAGGTAAAGGCGCAGGAAAGCGTAGAAGTCGAAGTTGCCTTCAGCTGCTGCGACGGTGCGCTTGGCGTCCTGCACGATGCGGTTGATGTTCAGGGTGATGACGTTGCACGAGCCAGTCATTACGCCTGTCAGGCCTGATGTGGGATTGAAGGTGTTCTCAGTCAACTCGTTCTTCAGTCGGCAGCATGATGCGAGGGAGTCGGCACTATCCGAGATATAAGTGAAGAAGGAATGACCTTCAGCATACATCTCTGCTGTGAAGTCCTTGTAGTCCTTGTCGATGATGTCCTTCGTCTCGGGGTCATATACCATAGCCATTGTCTCGACGGGGAAGGTGAGCAACTGCTTCAGGCGAAGCTTGTTGAACCACTTCATGAACATGCGCTGCAGCGTGTCGATGGCTTTCCATTCGGGTCTTGTTCCGTCGGGATAGCAGAAGTCGGCGAAGAGACTGTTGAAATATGTGTGGTCGTAATAAGAGACGTTCGTGAAGGGAGACTGATAAGAGCGGTTGCCTGCAGGCTGGTTGATGCCCCAGATGAACTGCTTGAAGGCCTTCAGGATGTGGTCGCGAACAGTGCGCTCCTGCAGACAGATGTCGGTGGTGGTAGCCAGATCGTCAAGATGATCGTACCACTTCTGGCCGAACTCCGAGATGATATAGTAGTTCAGAACAACGAAGTATTCGCCGAAGGCAACGGCACCCTTACACTGGGAAGAGAGAAGGAAGGTAAGGTTCGTTATCTGTCCGGAGAAAGATTGCAGGTCATTTGGCGGGCCAGGTGTGACGCCGTCGATGTTGCCCACGCCATCAGTCATCAGGGGATAAAGGCTGACGGCCATGCAATACTGCTTCAGCACGGGAGTCGATGCCTCGTCGTGTGTATAGATAATGTGGTGGTTCAGGTCTTGCTCGTACTGCTTAGACACTTCAGGGTACAACTGGTTCAGCTTGTCCTTCATGCGCTGACGCTGGATGACGCGGTTCGTGGTCTTATAGACCTCGCCTTCCAGATTAGCCACGTTCTTCATCGTGACGTTGGCATTGGCGTCAGTCTCCGAAGCTGTGGCAGCGTTGTCGCTGCTGTGGCTGTACTCGTTCATGTAGTCGATGCGCTCCTTGATGAAGCGAGCCTCGGCATGCTGCTGACGATAGAGGATGTAGGCCTTAGCCTCGTCATAGTAGCCGTTCTGCATCAAAGCTAATTCCACTCGGTTCTGTATCTCCTCGACGGTAAAGCCGTCGCGTACGGAGATGCTCTCACTCAAGTCGGTGGCCACGCTTTTGATCTTTTCCTCATCCAGCTTGTTCACCGACTGTAATGCCCCCATGAGGGCATTCTTGATTTTGGCTCTGTTAAACTCTTCCTGCGAGCCGTCTCTTTTAATTACGATCATGATGTTATAGTGTGTTAATTTTAAGTCTCAAATGTATCCTCTCGGAAAACGACTACAAAGGTAGAAACTTTTTTCGAGTTGACCAAAACAAACTAAGAAAATTTTTAGAAAAAAATAAAAGTTTTCCAAAATAAAAAGTTAAGTAGTTAATTAACAAGCACATAAGTATAGGTGACCAAACAAAAAGTTTTCCAAAAAGGATATTTCTGCTTGATAGTTCGTTGTTTCTATTGGAAAACTTTCCGTTCTTTCAGAGCATTCGTGAGTATGTGCGCTGGAAGAGGGTTATTTTTACGTGAAAATTGCTATTAATATATATGTATAATGTGGATGATTTTGGGTTCAATGTTTATGGTTCGACGTGAGACCTTTTGTGTAGCATGAAGGCAGGGAGGGAGGCTCTTGCTATACATTCTTATCTTTTTTACAATAAAAAGTGAACATTTTGTTGCTTGTTTCGGTAAAAAGCTATACCTTTGTTGCCGAAAACAGGATAAAAGTAACTAAAAGTATAAAAAGGTATGGATAAGTTAAGAATCGCCGTTGTTGGATACGGAAATATTGGGAAGTACACAGTTCAGGCGTTGCAAGCAGCTCCGGATATGGAGATTGTGGGCATTGTTCGTCGTAATGGTGCAGCCGATAAGCCTGCCGAACTGGCTGAGTATAAAGTGGTGAAGGACATCACAGAGTTGGGCAAAGTGGATGTTGCGATATTGGCAACGCCGACGCGTTCCGTCGAGGAACACGCGTTGAAATGCCTGGCTTTGGGTATCAACACGGTGGACAGCTTCGATATCCACACATCTATTCTTGACCTGCGTCGCAGTCTGTCGGCTGCAGCAAAGCAGTATGGTGCTGTGAGCATCATCTCTGCAGGTTGGGATCCAGGTAGCGACAGCATTGTCCGCACGTTGATGGAGAGCCTTGCTCCAAAGGGTCTTACCTACACGAATTTCGGTCCTGGCCGCAGCATGGGACACAGCGTTTGTGTTCGCAGCAAGAAGGGCGTGAAGGATGCTCTCTCGATGACTATTCCCGTGGGCGAAGGCATACACCGTCGCATGGTGTATGTCGAGTTGGAGGACGGTGTGAGCCTGGATGAGGTGACAAAGGAAATCAAGGCCGACCCGTACTTTGCCAACGACGAGACACACGTCTTCCAGGTGGAGAGCGTGGATGCCCTGAACGATGTGGGCCACGGCGTGAACCTCGTTCGCAAGGGTGTGAGCGGTCAGACGCACAATCAGCTCTTCGAGTTCAACATGAAGATTAACAATCCAGCCCTTACTGCTCAGGTGCTGGTGAATGCAGCTCGTGCCACGATGAAGCAGCAGCCCGGAGCCTACACGATGATCGAGATACCTGTCATCGACTACCTGCCTGGCGACCGCGAGCAGATAATCGGCCACTTGGTATAAGCTTGCGGAACCTGAATAAATAAACAAAGCAAAGGCGGCAGCCACTCAATGTAGAGTGACTGCCGCTTTCTTATTTTCTAATTCTCTTACTATCTTATTACCTTGGCTTTGCCGAGATTGCTCACGCTCGATAAAGCATGAGCAAGCTCAGCTTTATTCTCGCTTAACCAAGACTTTCTTGCCTCCAATAATGTTGATGCCCTTCTGCATCTTGTTTAAGCGTTGGCCGGAAAGGTTGTAGATTGGCTGTTGTCTGTTGTCCGTTGTCTGTTGTCCAATTTCATTGATTCCTGTTGCATCGTCGAAGTAATAGGCAAAGGGGTTTGAGGTTGTCTTGAAATATGCTTTATGGGCCAAGAGTTTGGTGCCCGGTATCTCGACGAAGGCAAGGTCGCCTTTATACTGCGTCAAGGTGTAGTAATGGTAGCCGACGGGTTTCGATGTATCCACATCCACACCATCGAGAATGTTGTCGCTGTAATCGGCAGCACTTTCCTCGGTTGTGGTTGCCATGGCGATGGTTTCGCCTTGGGACTTCAGGATGACGCCCTCGCCAGCCTTTATGATGCGGTCTTCCACTTCGGTAGCCGAGAGTTGCGAACCGTTGCGGGCAACTTTGAAGACTTGCGTTCCTGCATCAACCTTCACATTGTCTGTGCCGTAGTAGTAAGTGGCGAGGTTTGCGCCTGCCATCTTTGCGGTTCCAACTTGCGGGAGCAAGTCGCTTACGAAGGTGAGGTTGACCACCTCATTCCATTTTGTATTGCACGCCTCGGCATTGAAGACATGGCAAACGGTTTCTTTTCCCGACATGAAGTCATCGCCATCTTCCTCCCATTCAAGTGAGGGATCAGCATACATATAGACATCTTCCACCTTGGATGCACAAAAAAATGCATCGGGGCCAATATGGGTCACACCGCTACCAATTGTAACAGTTTTCAAATAATCACAATATGCAAAGGCATGCCCCTTTATGTCTGTTACATTATTGGGGATGGTTATCGAGGACAAATTGTCACATTCGGAAAAAGCATATTCTCCAATAACTTCCAACGAATTGGGAAGTGTTACAGATGTCAAGATGAGGTTATTCTGGAAGCAATAATCTTTTATCTCTGTCACGCCTTCGGGAATGACTGCAGAGGTTCTGCCGCTTGGAAACAGTTCCAAAGACTTCCCATCCTTGCTGACCACGACGCCTCCAACACTCTTTATATTGGGATTGTCTTTGGCAACATAAATGTTTTGCAGGGACTCGCAGCCCCAAAACATCTCAGAAGAAAAATTCTGCAAGCCTGTTCCTATATTCGCAACCTTAAGTTTAGAGCAATATCCGAACGGAGTATTGTAAGCAGAAACAACACTGTTAGGCATTGTCACCTCGGTCAACTCTTGGCAATAGCTAAAGGCGCCGTCGTTAATTTCCCTCAGACCTTCAGACATATTGACCTTTTTCATGCTGCAACCTTCGAACGCACCTGAGAGAATCTCCTTCACGCTGGAAGGGATTGCCACAGATGTAAGATTATTACAATAGGCGACCGCTGCTTCACCTATATATTCTACATTACTTTTTATATCAAATGTTGATTTGCCTGACGCAAAACGTATAAGCGTGCCGCCGGTTTTAGTATAGACATTTCCATCTATCGTCTTATATTCAGGATGGTCGCTTGCAAAATTTATAGCCATCAGTTTATCACAATAATTAAACGCCCAAGGACTGAACGAAGACACAGTTGCCGGAATGTTTATGCTGGTTAAACTGTAGCACAACTCAAATGCTCCATCTTTAATTGTACACACAGAGTTGGGGATGGAAACAGATGAGAGAGAGCTGCAACCACAAAACGCATTTTGACCAATGGAGGTAACACCTTCTTGGATGACGACTTTCTCTATTTTGTCGGCATATTCGTACCAAGGACTGTCACTCCGGCTCGAATAGTTGGGCATGTCCTCTGTTCCGCTGATGGTGAGTGTCCGTGTGGCTTCGTTGTAGGAACTGCTAAAAGGTACGGTATGGGAATCCCTGAAACGAAGGTTGACGTTGGAGAAATTTGCTTTCCATGGGGCTGCATCGGCAACATGGCAAACAGTGGTGCCGTCTGGACGGAAGTCATCGCCATCTTCTCTCCAATCAAGTGTCTCGGGATCAGGATCAGCATACATATAGATATCATCTACATAGAAAGAATGAAGGAAGGCATCATAGTCGATGTAGGTCACACCGCTTCCGATGGTGACGGTCTTCAGCTCCGGGCAATCGCTGAAAGCATAATACTCGATGCGCAATACGCTGTTGGGGATAGTCACGGACGTCAGCGAAGAATTGCAGAAAGCGTACGAGCCAACTTTTGTAACGGGATACTGCTTGCCGCTAACTGTAATCTTGTCGAGGATAGAAATTGCGCCTGTAGCGTCAGCGCTTTCTCCGACATAAGCTTCATTGCCTTCGATGTGGTAGTTCACGCCGTCTTTTGTGAAATCTTGTGCCCAAGCCATGAGAGAGCAGGACACCAAGAAGAGCATCATAGTTGCCCTTGAAATCATTGTTGAAAAGTAGTTTTGTTTCATAGCTTAAATAGTTTTAAGTTTCTGAGTACAAAGGTACGAAAAGAATCTGAATTTACAAAATAAATTGCCAAAAATTAGCACGTTTTTTCACACATATTTTTTGTAGTAGTAAAACTCTTTGAGTTTTAATTGTTTATAATGGGCAGGCGCTTTAAAAACCTGCAGGACTCAAGGGAGCGCATCAATCCGTACGATGCCTACGTTCTCAGGAAGAGAGTCAACCTTTTCAGGAAATGATATTTCACAAACTTTAACACTGGTGCGTAAAGCGTATCGTTTACGAAAAAATAGGATACGTACCTAGGATTTAGAGGTCTATTATTATATATATATATATAATAATAGAGGTTCATTCCCGAGGGGGTGTAACATATTTTTCGTAAATGATACGCTTTACGCTACGCCACCTCGTCATGCAAACTCTCTGTAAGGAGATGGCACGTTAAATTGGCGAAGATGGCACGTTAAGTTCGACCACGAATTACACTAATTTACACGAATAAGGGTTTTATCACATCGAAAAACGCGAAAAACACTAAACTTTTTACTTAACAACGGATTGAACAGACTTAATATTTTAGAGTTTTTAGAATTTTTAGATGTTCTATTATTTCAATACATGTTATCCGAGTCATCCGTGTTCAAATAAGGACGCGTCCTTTTTGTGGGATCGACGTGTCGGATTTGTCATGCGAAGGCAGGGTTGTATGTGAAGGCTTTTCACATTATTTAATTATAAAGGCATAAAAAAACCACATTTTGTTCGCTAAAAATCGTGTTTCTCGCAAAAAAGTAGTATCTTTGCCGCGAAAATGGGGTAGTATGCTCCATTTCCAGGGCTAAAGCTCAACCAAAAAGATGAAGAAACTACTCATTGAGACATACGGATGCCAGATGAATGTGGCCGACAGCGAGGTGGTGGCCAGCGTGATGGGTATGGCTGGATACGAAGTGACAGAGAGTCAGGACGAGGCAGATGCTGTGTTCCTGAACACTTGCTCTGTTCGCGACAATGCCGAGCAGAAGATTCTCTCCAGGCTCGACTTCTACCATAGCTTGCAGAAGAAACAGGGAAGGCGCATCATCGTGGGCGTGCTTGGCTGTATGGCAGAGCGCGTCAGGGAGCAGCTCATCGAGGAGCATCATGCTGACCTTGTGGCTGGCCCTGATGCTTATCTCACGCTGCCCGACCTGATTGCTCAGGCTGAATGCGGTCAGAAAGCCATCAACGTGGAGCTTTCCACCACAGAGACTTATCGCGACATCGTTCCACAGCGCATCTGCGGACCACACATCTCGGGCTTCGTCAGCATCATGCGAGGCTGCAACAATTTCTGCCACTACTGCATTGTGCCCTATACGAGAGGTCGCGAGCGCAGCAGGGACGTGGAGAGCATCCTGCGCGAATGCCGCGACCTGCAAGAGCGTGGTTACAAGGAGGTTACGCTGCTTGGGCAGAATGTGAATTCATTCCTAATTAAGAATGAAGAAGAAGGAATTAAGGATGTTGATTTCCCCGACCTCTTAAGGATGGTGGCCCGTGCTGTGCCTCAGATGCGGGTGCGTTTCACCACTTCTCATCCGAAGGACATGAGCGACGAGACACTTCGTGTCATTGCCGAAGAGCCCAATATCTGCCACCATATTCACCTGCCTGTTCAGAGCGGAAGCGACCGCATCCTGAAGCTCATGAACCGCAAATATACAAGGGAATGGTATCTCGACCGCGTGGCTGCCATACGTTGCATTATCCCCGATTGCGCCATCACGACTGACATCTTCGTCGGTTACAGCAGCGAGACGGAGGAAGACCACCAGCAGAGTCTCTCCCTCATGCGTGAGGTGGGCTACGACAGCGCCTTCATGTTCAAGTACAGCGAAAGGCCAGGAACGTACGCCAGCAGACATCTGCCCGACGATGTGCCCGAGGAAGTGAAGATTCGTCGCCTGAACGAAATCATCGCCTTACAGAACGAACTCTCGGCAGAAGCCAACAGTAAGTGCATCGGACAGCAGTACGACGTCCTCATCGAAGGTGTGAGCAAGCGCAGTCGTGACGAGCTCTTCGGTCGGACAGGACAGAACAAAGTGGTCATCGTACCTCGTGGCGACCTGCGGATAGGGCACACAGTCCCCGTCATTATCACAGAAAGCAGCAGCGCTACGCTCAAGGGAAAAGTATTATAATAACGAAAAGAAATGACTCGCAAACAAAGAAAAAGAAGCAAGATAGCATGGCGGATGCAGGCCGTCATCAGTACAATCAGCGTCAGCCTGCTGCTCATCCTCATGGGACTCGTTGTGTTGCTCTCGCTCACAGCCCGTGTTGTGGCCGACAGCGTCAAGGAGAACCTGACCGTCACACTTGTGCTCAACGATGATGTCCAGACACAGCAAGCCGTCCATTTGCTCGACTCGCTGAACAACATGCACTACGTCAGCGGCATCGACTACATCAGTCGTGAGCAAGCTCTGCAGGAACAGATAGAGAACATGGGCCTTGACCCAACAGAGTTCCTCGGCACTAATCCCTTCGCTATCTCAATGGAGATGAGGGTGAAGCCAGAGTTCTCGTCTGCTGACAGCTTGCAGTGGATAAGCCAGGAGCTGCGGAGGTCGGACCTCGTGGCAGACGTCATGTATCAGAAAGACTTGGTGGAGAGCCTGAACAGGAACCTTCATCGTGCCTCCTACTTCTTGCTCGCCGTTGCACTTCTTCTGGTCATCATCTCGCTGAGTCTCATCAACAATACTGTCCGACTGAGTGTCTTCAGCCATCGCTTCGTGATTCACACCATGAAACTGGTGGGAGCGAAGTGGAGCTTCATTCGCCGTCCGTTCCTCGTAAGGGCGTTCTGGATAGGTGTTGCCTCAGCCTTGATAGCCGACGCGGCCATCTTTGGCGGCATCTATTGGGCAGCACGTTACGACGGCAGCATCTTGAACTATATCACCCAAGAGAACATGATTATCACAGGCATTTCGGTGCTCGTCATCGGACTCTTGCTGACAATCGTCTGCACCTACTTCTCCGTGACCCATTGCCTGAAGATGCGTGGGTCGGAACTGTATTGACCCCCTAACCCCCTTTAGGGGGAATAAAAATGATTAAATAGTAAATGATTAAATAGTAAATGATTAAATAGTAAATGATATGGCATTTAGTAAAAAGAACTACATCCTGTTGGCCATCGGAATGGCAATCGTCATCCTTGGTCTTGTGTTGATGTCTGGCGAAGGAAGCGCAGAAGGCGTCTTCAATGCCGACATCTTCAGCGCTCGTCGCATTAAAGTGGCACCTCTGGTGAGCCTCTTCGGCTTCTGCTTCATCATGTTCGCCATCATGTACAAGCCCAAGGCAAAGAAGGAAATTAAGTAGGAGGCACGTCTATGACTGTTATCGAGACCATCATCATTGCCATCGTGGAAGGTCTGACGGAGTTCCTCCCCGTGTCTTCTACAGGACATATGATTATCACGCAGAACCTCTTGGGCGTGGAGAGCACTCCATTCGTCAAGGCGTTTACCATCATCATCCAGTTCGGTGCCATCCTTTCGGTTGTGTGTCTCTACTGGAACCGCTTCTTCCGTCTGAACCGCAAACCCGTTCCCTACGGCAGCACACCATTACAAGCTTTCCTCCACAAGTGGGACTTCTACTGGAAGCTGCTCGTTGCATTCATCCCAGCGATAGTGATAGGCTTCATCGGCAAGATGTCGGGTTTGATTGACCGCTTCCTCGAGAGCGTCGAGGTGGTAGCAATCATGTTGGTGCTTGGCGGCATCTTCATGCTCTTCTGCGACCGTCTCTTCAACAAAGGCAGCGAGCGTACAGAACTGACGGAGGCACGTGCCTTCCGCATCGGTCTGTTCCAATGCATCGCCATGATACCGGGAGTGTCACGCTCGATGGCAACCATCGTAGGCGGTATGGCACAGAAGCTGACCCGTCGGGCTGCGGCAGAGTTCTCGTTCTTCCTGGCCGTTCCCACAATGGCAGCAGCCACCGCCTTGGACTTCCTGCAGTTGTTCTTCGGCGATGAGGCTGATGCAAGTTGGGCTACACGCGACAATCTGCTGATGCTTGCGCTGGGATGTGTGGTGGCTTTCGTTGTGGCGTTACTCGCCATGAAGTGGTTCGTCGCATTCCTCACCAGGTATGGTTTCAAGGCATTCGGCGTCTATCGCATCATCGTGGGCGTCATCATTCTTGCCCTTCTCTGGTCAGGGCATTCACTTGTAATGGTTGACTGATGGATTTCATCGAGGGAGAGATACTTTGTTTCGACAAGCCGTTGCACTGGACGAGCTTCAATCTTGTCGCTAAGATACGGAGTCAACTGTGTCATCGGCTCGGCGTGAAGAAGCTCAAGGTGGGTCATGCCGGCACGCTCGACCCGTTGGCGACGGGCGTGATGGTCATCTGCACAGGCAAGGCAACGAAGCGCATTGACGAACTGCAAGCGCATGTCAAGGAATATGTGGCAACCTTGCAGTTGGGCGCGACGACTCCCTGTTTCGACCTCGAAAAGCCAATCGACAAGACATATCCTACCGATCACATTACCGAACCGTTGGTGCACGAAGTGCTCAGCAAGTTCATCGGCCGCATCGAACAGGTTCCGCCTGCTTTCTCAGCCTGCAAGATTGATGGAAAGCGCGCGTATGACCTTGCCCGCAAGGGTAGGGAAGTGGAGCTCAAGCCCAAGGTGCTCGTCATCGATGAGATAGAGCTTCAGAACTTCAATCCTGAGAAGATGCAAGCCACCATTCGCGTCGTCTGCAGCAAAGGCACATACATCCGCGCTTTGGCCCGCGACATCGGAGAAGCCCTGAACAGCGGCGCTCACCTCATCAGCTTGCGACGAACCCGCGTTGGCGACGTCAAAGTGGAGGACTGCATGCAAGTCGAAGACTTCCCCGATTGGCTTGAAAGCAATTCATAATTCGTAATTCACGATTCATAATTATTTCTTTAGCGGCCAAACTATATTCCCCAAACGACCAAACGACTAATTCTCTAAACGACCAAATACAATATGAAACTACAACAATTCAAGTACAGGCTTCCTGAGGACCGTATTGCCCTGGAACCCGCTCCTTTCCGCGATGACTGCCGACTCATGGTGATTCATGCCAAGAAGGGTGTCATCGAGCATCATGAATCGTTCCGAGATGTGCTCAACTACTTCGACGAGAAGGACGTCTTCGTGTTCAACGACACCAAAGTCTTCCCGGCTCGCCTCTACGGAAACAAGGAGAAGACAGGTGCCAAGATTGAGGTCTTCCTGCTTCGCGAACTGAATAAAGACATGCGTCTCTGGGACGTGTTGGTCGATCCGGCACGCAAGATTCGTATCGGCAACAAGCTCTACTTCGGCGAGGACGAGTCCTTGGTGGCTGAGGTGATAGACAATACCACCAGTCGCGGCCGTACGCTCCGCTTCCTCTTCGATGGTACGCACGACGAGTTCAAACGCGCCCTCTTCGCCCTTGGCGAGACGCCTATCCCCAAGCAAATCATCAAGCGCGATGTCCTGCCTGAGGATGCCGAGAACTTCCAAACAATCTTTGCCGAGAAGGAAGGTGCTGTGACGGCTCCGACGGCTGGCTTGCACTTCTCGCCTCAGCTGATGAAGATGATGGAAATCAAGGGTGTGGACTTCGCCTTCGTTACCCTGCATTGTGGACTCAGCAACTTCCGCGAGATAGATGTCGAGGACTTGACAAAGCACAAGATGGACAGCGAAGAGATGCACATCGACCAGAAGGCGTGCGACATCATCAACAAAGCACACCTCGACGGACACAAAGTCGTGGCTGTCGGCACAACTGTTCAGCGCGTTCTCGAGACCTCAGTCTCTACCGACGGACAACTCAAGGAGTTCCACGGCTGGACGAATCGCTTCATCTTCCCGCCCTACGACTTCCACATGGCAGACGCTATGATAGCGAACTTCTATATGCCTTACAGCACGCTGCTCATGTTGACCGCTGCTTTCGGCGGCTACGACCTCATCATGAAAGCGTATAAGGAGGCTCTTCGCTACAACGAGAACGATGAAAGCAAACGCTATCGCTTCGGCCCCTACGGCGATGCGATGCTGATACTGAATGACTAAGGCCCCTCTCCTAACCTTCCCCAAAGGGGAGGAACTTTACCTGTCGTTGGGGAGCAACCTCGGTGATAGGGAAGATATGTTGCGCCGTGCCATTACGCTTATTGAGGAGCGTGTTGGCGCGGTGCAGCGTGTTTCGTCGTTCATCGAGACCGAGCCCTGGGGCTTCGAAAGCGAGCATCCGTTCCTGAATGCTGCCGTGATGGTGCAGACGACACTTTCACCCATCGAATGTCTCGACAGGACACAGCAGATAGAGCGTGAGTTGGGACGCAAGAAGAAGTCGAAAGGCGGCATCTATCACGACCGGCCTATCGACATCGACCTGCTTCTGTATGGCGACTTGAAGCTTTCTACACCCCGACTCACCATTCCGCATCCACACATGTTCGAGCGCGACTTCGTCATGATTCCGTTGAGGGAAATCATGCCCTCCATAGAGGAAGGGAAAACTTAACGTGCTTAAATCGCAAACTTAACACGTTAACTTTGCAAACTTCACGTGTTAAGTTGGCCAACTTAACGTGCCACGTTTTCGAACTACCTGCTTCGCATCAGTTAGAAAATGCTGTTGAAAGATAAAAATTAGGCAGTTAAGCGATTTTTTTTCATTTTTCATTTTTCATTTTTCATTATTTTATCGTACCTTTGTCCCCGCATTTGCGAAACAGTGTCGACGAGAGATGCTGTTCGACAAACAAGTTCAACACATAACACAAACCATTATGTACTTAGATTCAGCTAAGAAAGAAGAGATCTTTGAGAAGTTCGGTCAGGGCAAACAGGACACAGGTAGTGCCGAGAGCCAGATCGCTCTGTTCACTCACCGCATTGCTCACCTCACCGAGCACATGAAGCAAAACCGCAAGGACCACAGCACCGAGCGTGCTCTGACAGGTCTTGTAGGTAAGCGTCGCGCCCTGCTCAATTACCTGAAGGCTCGCGACATCACTCGTTACCGTGCAATTGTCAAAGCTCTCGGCCTGCGTAAGTAATCTACGCAGCTCCGCTGGAAAAAGAAACAAAGGCTGCATTCGTGCAGCCTTTTTTTCTTTAATTATGAATTATGTTCCGCGCATTAAAAGCGCGCCTTGATGTTAAAACATTCAAGAATTAAGAATTATGAATTGGAAAAAGATTTTGCCTGATGTGCTGGCCGTCCTGTTCTTTGTGGCCGTCAGCGTCGTGTATTTCATCGTGCCCATCCGTGATGGGTTGGTCCTGACGGGACACGACCACACCGGAGGCGTAGGCAGTGGTGTGGAGATGGACCAGTACAGAGCGACTCATAATGGTGAGCGTACGCGTTGGACCAACACGCTCTTCTGCGGAATGCCCACTTATCAGATGAGTCCCAGCTATCGCAGCACGGAGACACTTAGCATGATGGAACAGGTCTATCAGCTCGGCTTGCCAGGTCTCTCGGCCTATGCCGCCTACGTCTTTATGATGCTGCTCGGCTTCTATATCATGCTCAGGGCGTTCGACTTCCGCGTTTGGATGGCGGCTCTCGGCGCAGTTCTTTGGGCCTTCAGCAGTTACTACTTCATCATCATCCAAGCCGGACACATCTGGAAACTCCTGACGCTCAGCTTCATTCCGCCTACCATCGGAGGCATGGTGCTCTGCTATCGCGGCCGATACTTGCTTGGTATCGTGGTGACGGGCTTCTTCACGGCGATGCAAGTGCTCAGCAATCACGTCCAGATGAGCTACTACTTCCTGTTCGTCATCGGTTTCATGTCGCTCGCCTTCCTTATCGACGCCATCCGACAGAAGACGTTTGCCAAGTGGCTGAAAGCAACCTTGTGCTTCGCCATCGGCGGCATACTGGGTGTCCTTATCAACCTGAGCAACCTCTATCACACTTGGGAGTACAGCAAGGAAAGCATGCGTGGCAAGAGCGAACTCACGCAAAAGACGAAAGACCCTGCTGACCAGACATCAAGCGGACTTGAGCGAAGCTACATCACCATGTGGTCGTATGGCAAGGGAGAGACTTGGACGTTGCTCGTTCCGAACACCAAAGGTGGCGCAAGCCAGCTGTTGGCCGACAACGAGACGGCAATGAAGAAAGCCAATCCGACGTTTGCTCCCATCTATCGTGGCTTTACACAATACTGGGGCGAACAGCCCGGAACAAGCGGACCGGTGTATGTCGGAGCCTTCGTCCTCATGCTCTTCTGGCTCGGATTCTTCGTCGTGAAGGGTCCGATGAAGTGGTGTCTCATTGCGGCAACCGTGCTGAGTATCCTGCTTTCATGGGGCAAGAACTTCATGGGCTTCACGGACTTCTTCCTCGATTACGTGCCGATGTACGACAAGTTCCGTACCGTCGCCAGCATCCTCGTCATAGCTGAATTCACGATTCCTTTGCTTGCGATGCTTGCCCTGAAGGAGATTGTGACCAATCCTGACTGCTTGCGTGGCAAAGAGGACCACATCTCGCGCGTACATTATATTACTATAAGCTTTGCCCTTACTGGAGGTATGGCTCTGCTCTTCTGGCTCATGCCTGACGTTTTCTTTGGCAATTACGTCTCAACCTCCGACCAGATGTACATGCAGCAATACGTATCGGCAGGTTACATTCCGCAGGAAATGGCTGGACAAATCCTGGCGAACATGAGCGAGATGCGTAGGGCGATGTTCACCGCGGATGCCCTCCGCAGCTTCATCGTTGTGGCAATCGGCACAGTTCTGCTGCTTGCATATCGCTTCCAGAAACTGAAGGCGACCCCGATGATTGCAGGTATCATTCTGCTTTGCCTCGTCGATATGTGGGGCGTGAACAAGCGCTACCTCAATGACGGCATGTTCTCCCGTCCGCAGACAAACGCTCAGGCCTTCCCCGAGACAGAAGCCGACAAGATGATTCTGCAGGATACCGACACCTATTACCGCGTTCTGAACCTCAGCGTGAGCACCTTCAACGATAATACCACCTCGTACTATCACAAGAGCATTGGCGGCTATCATCCTGCCAAACTGCGTCGCTATCAGGAACTCATCGAGGAGCATCTGCAGGGAGAAATGGGCAGAATCAATCAGGCGGTTGTGGAAACTGGCGGACATCTCGAGGCTTGCAATGGCGACAGCCTCTTCGCTGTGCTCAACATGCTCAACACAAAGTACGTCATCCTGCCTTTGAAGGACAACGGCAAACTGCCCGTCCAGAATCCTTGGGCACAAGGGAACGGCTGGTTCGTCGAGCAGATTGAGTATGTTCCTGATGCCGATTCGGAGATTGCAGCCTTGCACAATATAGACCTCAGAAAGGTGGCAGTAGTGGATAAGCAGTTTGAATCGATTCTTGGAAACGAGGCAAAGGCTCCCGCTGACTCTACTTTCGAGGGAGAGGACCTCGAGACTTGGAGAGTTGAGCTGACCAGCTACGAAGCAAATCGCCTGTCGTACAAGGTGAAGAGTCAGCAAGGCGGAGTCGTTGTCTTCAGCGAGATCTACTATCCAGGCTGGACTTGCACCATCGACGGACAGGCTACGGAGATTGCTCGGGCCAATTATGTCTTGCGTGCCATCAAGGTTCCTGCAGGCGAGCATGAGGTTGTCATGACCTTCGACCCACAGACTGTCCACATCACCGAAGCGATTGCTTACAGCGCTCTGGCAGTCTTGGCAGTAATGCTCCTTGCCCTCCTCGGCATCAGCATCTATAGGAAAAGACAAAAGAGATAAGCGTCCCGATTCGACGACCCGTGTCGAGTCGTCAGTCCCACCACGGTGAAACTCGAGTTTTCCCACGGTGGTACTGCAGTCCCACCACGGTGGGACTCGAGTCCTCCTATAGGAAAATTTTTGGAGGACTGAGACAAAATTGTCTTCGAAGCCAGTCTCTGTCAGTAATTATGTCAGTCGTGACAGATAAAAGTGCGTGTCAATTCGGTTTGGCACGCACTTTGTATATAAGAATGTGGAAAGTTAAACCAATTAATTAAATAAGACAATGAACGTAAAACCATTGGCAGACCGCGTGCTTATTGAGCCCGCTCCTGCAGAGACAAAGACAGTAGGCGGCATCATCATCCCTGATACCGCAAAGGAAAAGCCCTTGAAGGGCACCATTGTTGCCGTAGGTAATGGCACGAAAGACGAAGAAATGATCCTCAAGACAGGCGATGAAGTCCTCTATGGCAAATACGCCGGAACGGAGCTCGAGATTGAGGGCAAGAAGTATCTCATCATGCGTCAGAGCGACGTGGTGGCAATACTTTCGTAAAGAGACTCGTAATAACGAGAAAACGTAATAACGTAATAACGACAAATTAAATCAGGAAAATCATGGCAAAAGATATTAAATTCAACCTCGAAGCCCGCGATGTGATGAAGCAGGGTGTTGATCAACTGGCTAATGCAGTCAAGGTGACTCTCGGTCCGAAGGGTCGCAACGTTATCATCGAGAAGAAGTTTGGCGCTCCTCAGATCACTAAGGATGGCGTCACAGTCGCTAAAGAAGTGGAGCTCGCAGACGCTTTCCAGAACGCTGGAGCACAGCTCGTTAAGAGCGTGGCAAGCAAGACTGGCGACGATGCAGGCGACGGAACAACCACAGCAACCGTATTGGCTCAGGCTATTGTACGCGAAGGCTTGAAGAACGTGGCTGCAGGTGCCAATCCAATGGACCTGAAGCGCGGTATCGACAAGGCTGTCGCTGCTGTCGTGGAGAGCATCAAGAAGCAGTCAGAACCCGTTGCTTCCGACTATCAGAAGATTGAACAAGTGGCTGCCGTGAGCGCCAACAACGACCCGGAAATCGGCAAGCTCCTTGCAGATGCCATGCAAAAGGTAAGCAAGGACGGCGTCATCACCATCGAAGAAGCCAAGGGTCGTGACACAACAATCGGTGTTGTGGAAGGTATGCAGTTTGACCGCGGTTACCTCAGCTCCTACTTTGTAACCGATACGGAGAAGATGGAGTGCGTCATGGAGAACCCCTACATCCTCATCTACGACAAGAAGATTTCGAACCTGAAGGACTTCCTGCCCATCCTCGAGCCAGCCGTTCAGAGCGGTCGTCCTCTGCTCGTCATTGCAGAAGACGTGGATAGCGAGGCTCTCACAACACTCGTCGTGAACCGTCTTCGCACGCAGCTCAAGATTTGTGCAGTCAAGGCTCCAGGCTTCGGAGACCGTCGCAAGGCCATGCTTCAAGATATTGCCATCCTGACTGGCGGCGTTGTGATTAGCGAAGACACAGGTCTCAAGCTCGAACAGGCCACTATCGAAATGCTCGGCACTTGCGATAAAGTGACTGTTTCGAAAGACAACACAACCATCGTCAACGGCCATGGACAGAAGGAACTCATCGCCGATCGCATCAACCAGATTAAGAACGAGATCAGCAACTCCACGAGTGATTACGACAAGGAAAAGCTTCAGGAGCGTCTCGCAAAACTGAGCGGCGGTGTGGCTGTGCTGTATGTCGGCGCTCCCAGCGAGGTTGAGATGAAGGAGAAGAAAGACCGCGTGGACGATGCTCTCTGCGCTACTCGTGCAGCCATCGAAGAGGGAATCATCCCTGGTGGTGGTGTGGCTTACATCCGTGCACAGGAAGCATTGGAAGGCATGAAGGGCGACAATGCCGATGAGGAAACAGGTATCCAGATCATTCGCCGTGCCATCGAAGAGCCTCTCCGACAGATTGTCGAGAATGCAGGCTTGGAAGGCAGCGTCGTTGTCAACGAGGTTCGCAACGGCAAGGGCGATTACGGCTACAATGCTCGCGTGGACAAGTACGAGAACCTGAAGGCTTCAGGCATCATCGACCCTGCCAAGGTGACACGTGTTGCTCTGGAGAATGCAGCCAGTATCGCAGGCATGTTCCTCACCACAGAGTGCGTCATCTGCGAAGCAAAGGAAGATAAGCCCGAGATGCCTATGGGCGGTGCTCCAGGCATGGGCGGCATGATGTAATACATCATCACGTCAATCATAACAAGAAGAGCCCCCTGCAGACATCCTGCAGGGGGCTCTCTTTATATAGATAATGTATTACTTATCTTCTCTGACGACGTGCGCTGACGCGAGGAGCTGCGCTGGCAGTACCTTCGCTCTTCTCCTTCTTTGTTGTTGTGTCACCGCTCTTGGCTCTTGGTGTGCGGCTGCTACCGAAGAGAGGCTTCTTTGCAGGCTTAGCTTCCTTAGTAGCCATCTCTGCATCAAGGCTGTCCTTCTTCGTTGTGTCGGGCAGGAAACCACTTCCCCAGACGTTCTTCTCGAAGTCGCCTAACTGCTTCTCGATGCGTTTCTGCTCAGCCACCATATCGCTGTCGGTGGGGCAGTAATTGTGCAGCATCTTGCCCTGCATGTTGTTGGTCTTGTATATTTGACCTTCGTAACGATTCATCGTGAAGAAATCGTCTGCAGTCATGTTGGTGACATTATTCAGGTCGCTGGGCATCATGGGCAATTTGGCAAGCCAAGGAGCGATGTCATCGTAATTGACCCAGAAGAGGGGATAAGGCGTTGCATCGCTGCTGAACTCGTCAGCACCACGCATGAGGACGGGGCAAAGGGCAGTCACCTTGGTCTTGAAGGTGCCCGTGCGCTGGTCCATATATATGCTTTCCTTGATGTAGTAACGTGTTGCTTCAGCACTTGGAACGTCGCTATCGGCAACAGTCATCTTGCCGTTATTCTCCTCGTAATAGATTCCGTAGCGTTCCAACATCTCTTTCACAGGGAGTTTATCCTTCTCGTCGAACGACTCGTTGCCATCCAACTTATATGAATAAGCATTAACTCTGCCAGTAAGGATTAGGCGGAACAGGTAAGTAAAGAGGTTTACCTGTCTGCCCATAGGCTCTACGGGATAGTACATAGGTGCGTTCTTGTCCTTTGTTAGGTCAAGTTGGCGGTAGATGTCACGCTTCCAAACCACATCTTCTGGCATGGTTGCCGTGGTGGGGAACATAAGCGATGCACGGTCGGTGGCAGAAGATTTTCCTGCCTGCTCAGTCTTTGCAGCCGTTGCTACACGGCTCTTAGTTGGCTGTGCATTAGCAGTCCCTGCAAAAAGGAGCGTGACGGTTATGAGAATAAGTGTGCGCTTCATATCTTTCTTAATGTTATTTGTTACTTTATAATGACCTCCATGACACCATTGAGCGTACGCTCTATGCCATCAGGACCTGTGGCATGTATTTCTCTGATGTAGAATCGTTTGTTACGAGCCAAACCACGCATCTGTGCCTTCTGCTGGTCGGAGAATTTCGAACCGTTGCTCTGGTAAGGTACAGCATTACCCATTGCGTCGAAGAAGACTATCTCGAAGCTGTTCACGCGGAAGGCTATATTGAGCAGACCATCGTCGATGGCAGCTCCGATGCCGTCGGTGCCCATAAGGATTTGCTTCGAAAGGCCACCGCCCGTGAAGTGGTTCTCACCACCGTCTGCGGTATAGGCTATGTAGGCAGTCGGGTCGGGCAACTTGCGGACACGGAACGTGAACTTACCCATTTCCTGCATGCGACCTTCACTCTCGGCAGCAACGGTGATGACGGCTTCAGTGCCAGGCGTTGAAGGACGGGCAATATACTTGCCTTCGCCTTTCTGCTCGAAGCTGCCACCAGTCATGCTGACGCGCAACTTGCTGCTTGGAATGCCAGGAACAGAGACGCTCATCGGGTTGTCGTAGCCTGCATAGAGCACGTTCATGATGTCTGCGCTGACTGTTGCGCTGGGAGCAACGACGCTGTACTTCTGCGTGAAGTCGCGACGAACCTTTTCTCCAGAGCCGTTCAGCATTTCGATGTAACCACTGAAGGTGAAGTCGCCTGTCTTGCTGCACACCGTTTCATAGTAGCCCTTGTCGCTTTGTATCTGCTTTCCGCCAATGTAGATGGTCGGGCGACGTGTTGTATCGACAGCAGCCATGATGATTTGTGCGCTGAAGCGTCCGCCCTGCACCACTGTCTGAGCGTTTGGAATGACGTAAGCATTCAGTTGGTTCACACGGATGTCCTTAACGTCGACGTTGCTTATGAGGTTGTGTAGCACTTCGCCTTCTGCAGTGCGAACATCATTCTGCAACTTGGTAAGCAGTGTTACGGCTGCAGCAGTAGGCATGTTTTCGAAGGCATACTCCTGCCAGTTCTTGCCGAGAATCTTTGCCTTGGCTGGCACATCGGTGGCAAGATTGCTGGTAATAATCTCTCGCTTTTCTTTGTCCGTCACCATCTTCACAATGCGTTCGCGATAGCTATTGATGGCGTTAAAGAGTTCTTTACCGCGTCCTGTGCCAGGGGCAAGCATTACTTGCGTGCTGGCTTCCAAGTCCTCGCGATTCTTGATATTATTGACGTCGGCTTCCTTACCATCGCTTTTCCTTACGATGGCTTCCTTGAGTTCCTCTGCCAAGTTATAGAGAGAGTCGCTCATGCCGCGCACATATTGTGCCTTTTCGTACCATTGTTTCACCTTCGCAGGGTTGTTTTTCATCTGCTGGTCGAAGGTGCTGTAGATGCCCATGTTGGATTTAGAGGCATTGTCGGTACTCTTCTTTAACCCGTCTGACACAAGAGAGAAACCATTCAGTACATCGCTCGACACGTTGAGTGCCAGCATGGCCAAGAGGACCAAGTACATCAGGTTGATCATCTTCTGACGTGGGGATATCCTTTTCTTCTTTATAGGCATTGTCTTATTACTTTCTGATTATTCAGAACACTCTGATTATTCCGATTATTCAGAGTCTTTTATTTCTCGCTTTCTTCTGTGCCAGGCACAGCCTTCATGTTGACGGTCAGTGCCTTTATCATGCGGGCATAGACGTTGTTGAGTTCTTCAATCTGCTGAGCCATTCGGCGTGTCTGCTCATCAATCTGCTCGATGGTGCTGACTTGCTTGCTGATGTTGCGCAACTGAAGCTCGTAAACAGTGGCAATGCCTGTGATAGAACGGTTGAGGTTCTCCATCTCCTCGCTGTCAGTTGACATGCGTTCTGCCTGCTTCTTGACGCGTCCGAATACTTCGGTGAGTTCTTGAAGCACTTCTGCATAGTTCGTGATAGCCTCCTCGACAGTAGCAGGATCGGTAGCCTTGATTTGATTGCCGTCCACGGTCGGGCCGCCGTTCTGTATCTGTTCGAGTGCAAGTTGAGCCTGTGCTGCTGCCTGGCCTGCTGCTGCGAGGTTGGCTGCTGCTGCACTGAGACCTGTTCCTGCTGCCAAAGCATCTGGGTCGATAGGACCACCTGCTGCGGCAACTGCGCCGCCACCAATGACTGCGGGACCTCCGCCACCGATAACGATGGGACCTTCAGGCACTTCAGCTCCTTCGGGAAGGGAAGCGCCGCCAGCCACTACGATAGCCTGTCCGCCAGCAACTGCTGCTTCGCCTTCGGTGCGAGGCACTTTCTCGTAAGTCTTTTCGAAACCAGAGATGAAGAAGACCAACACCTCGGTTATCATACTGATGAACAATATCTCGTTAGCTCCGGGAATATGTGTCAGTTTGAACAATGCACCTAATACCACGACTGCAGCACCCCAGCTGTAGGCGTAATTCATGAATACTTGACCGGATGGCGAGTCCATCCACTTCTGCAATTTAGCTATAGGATTCATATCTTTGTATCTTTTCTGTTGTTGTTTTGCTGTTGGTGAGTCGTTTTAGCGACGTGTCTTACGTGTGCTGACGGCTGGTCCTGCTGAAGATGACTTGGGACTCTTGCCGCCGCCTTTAGCCGTACCGCCGCTTACCTTGTTGGTTCCGGGCTTGTCATTCACCATGGTGCGAACGCAGCGGAAGCCTACGAAGCATCGGGGCTGGTTCTGATATTCATAGGAACGCCATGCACTTCTGATCATGCTTTCAGGGTCTTTCCATGAGCCGCCACGAACTGATTTCTTCTTCAGGCGGTAGGGGTCTTCCTTAGCGGCATTGTAGGAGAGTTCGGGGTTCATGTCTGCCATGCTTTCCACGCCGGCTTCTGTGTAGACGGTGCTTGTCCATTCAGCTACGTTGCCAGCCATGTCGTAGAGACCGTTGCTGTTGGCTGAGAAGATGCCGCACTTGCAGGTGATGAGGGAGCCGTCCTGAGTGTAGTTACCACGATCGGGCTTGAAGTTAGCATAGAAGCAGCCTTTGTCGCTCTTGACTTCTTTGCTTTCCCAGGGGAACGGGTTGCCTTCCTTACCACGGGCAGCGTATTCCCATTCCACTTCAGTCGGCAGACGGTAACGTTGTATTTGCTTTGCGTAGCCGCCCAAGCCTTTCAGGAGGAAGTTCGTACGCCAAGCACAGAAAGCATTTGCTTGTTCCCATGTGACGCCTACTACAGGATAGTCGTCGAAGGCTGGGTTCGAGAAGTAAAGCTTCATGTATCGTTCGTTGTCGGCATTGCGGAAGTCGTTCACCCAGCAAGTGGTGTCGGGATATATATTAACAATGTACGTGTTAAGGAAGTCCCAAGGTCCGGACAGGGGACGCGTGATGGTCTGACGGATGATCTTGCCGTCGTCGTCAATCCAAGCAGTGTCCTTGCTGATGATGACCTGCTCGTTGCTGATGGCGTGGTCTGTGTTGAGGTCACGCTCTTCAGGATTGAGGCGGTACTTTCGCTGCGCAGCCTGCACGTAGTCATATATCTCGTAGCGATAGTTCATCTGGCTTGCGTCGAGCATCTTTGTGCCGTCGATGGGGTGGATGACATAGACGCTTTGGATGGCGCGGTCTTCATCCTCATTGGCTTTGCGCCAGGGAATGCTCTTGCTCCAGTCGAGATGAGGTGTGATGGGGTTTCCTTCCTTGTCTTCCTCAATCTTGTATGTCTCGTCGCCACCAAAGGCTGGGTCGGCAAGACGCTCTCGGATGATGCTGTCACGCACCCAGTTTACGAACTGACGATACTTTGCGTTGCTTATCTCATGCTGGTCCATCCAGAAACCATCCACGCTGATGTCGCGCAAAGGATATTCTGTGCCCCACAATGTATCGTTCTTCTCGAGGCCGATTTTGAGTGAGCCTTTGTGTACAGGAACCATTCCGAAGGGAGTGGGTTCCGAGAAGGATGAGCCTTTGACGCCTGTCAGTTCCCCTCCGACGGCGTTTGCCGACGAGTTTGAGCCGAAGCAGGAAGCCAAGACCATGCAGCCGAGGGCTGCACCTACTAAAAGCAGACTTTTTGTCTTCATCTTATTATTATATCGAATCATATTAGTTTCTTAGAGTATTCGGACAGACTTGTGGAGGTTCTTTCCTTTTTTGAAGACGTCCAGGTCGTGTTGATATCCGATGAGTATTTCGTGTGTTCCGTTCAGGGCTCCCACGCCGCCTGTATAGACTTCATAGGAGTAGCCGATGTTGATGCCGTGGAAGTCAAAGCCGAGCAACAGGCCAACACTGATGGTGGGGCTGTACATGAGGCCTCCGTAGAGCTTGTGTTTGTTGCCGTCGTACAGGAGTCGGGCATTGATGTCGCCTCGCCAGTTCTTCAGGTCGGAACGCACCAGAGCGTCCATTGCCAGTTTGTATCGTGGCTGACGGAACGAGAGTGTGTATCCGCCTTGCACCATGAATGTGGGATCTACCGTGACTTCGTGGGTCTTGTCGTCGCCCAACTTGACGGTTGGCCCCAATAGATGGATGGCGCTTACGCCAGCGTACCAGATGTTCTTGTAGGTGTATCGGAGTCCGATATCCAGGTCGAACGCGTTGCCTTTCACTTCGTTTGCGGCGAAGGCGGGGT
>CACXUA010000033.1:27417-44184 GCA_902770725.1 uncultured Bacteroidales bacterium
TTGAGCCGTTGAAGCCTACCATGAGAAGTGCTGGACGAATGCCGATGCTGGCTCGGCCTCCGAGGAACTTCTGGTGGAAGGCATATTGAAGTTGTATCTTCTTGTTGGTGAAGGCTCCGATTGCATCGTTGAGGAAAGCGGCACCTACGCCGTGTTTCGGTCCGATGAAGAACAATGGCATATCTGCATTGATGACCATTGTCTTGGGAGCTCCCTCGTAGCCAACCATCTGGAGGCTGTACATTCCAATGACATTCAGCTTGCTGTCAAGCCCTGCCGCTGCAGGGTTATAGTAGGACTGCAACGCCCAGGTGTTGGTAAACGCCGCGTCGAATTGTGCCCTTACATTGAGGGACACGATGAGCATACCTATCCAGAGCAGTTTTTTCATCCTGTTTTTAATAACGTTATATAATGTGAGTTTATTGTGTCTAACGAGGCATAAATTTATGCAAAAGTGCATTTTTTTTATCTTTTTCCATTAAGAATCGGTCGATTTGCACTTTCTTGTCGGTTCTGGCGATTTGTTAAGGATGTTTCTTTGTTGTGGCAATAATGTAAAGATTTTTCGTGATGTTTTTGGGCGCTTCCAGTCATGTTCTCAAACTTATGCTGTTAAATCGCTCAACTTAACACGTTAAATCGCCCAACTTAACACGTTAAATTGCTCAACTTAACACGTGAACTTTGCCAACTTAACACGTGAACTTTTAAGAGATGACTGGCTGAGTTTCCAAATTCCTAATAATGAGCAGGTTGACTTTTCTGCACAGAAGACCTTCAACCTTGCTTCGAGTCTGCCGACTTTAAGCGAAGGCTGATGTAAAGAAGAATTCAGGTTGTAATGTTTTTGGCAGAAATGTCTAAGGTTTTCTGAAGTCTTCCCAACCATCGATTTCTTCCAAATAGGTTCCGTCTTGCTGAGGTGCGACTCGCTGGTACTCTTCTTTTTTGACTTCAACCGTTGTGGAGTCGTTCTGGAGCATGTACTTTGTGCCTCCGGAAACCATTTTGCCATCTTTGATGACAAATGTCTCGCGAGCTGCTCCGGAAGCGACTATCGTGCTGTTTTCCAGCTTGATGAATTCGGAAACGGATGAGCCGTTGAAGCCGATTCCGTTTCTGATGATGGCACCATCTTGGGTGATTGCGAGTCCCATCTCTGCGTGGTCGACGAAGGTGATGAGGTGGAGCGAGTCTTTTATGAAGGAATAGATGGCTGCGTAAGGTGGTTCACCACGCAGAAGTACCTCAGGATTCTCGTCGTCGTCCAAGTCGGTCGAGATGAATAGGGTAGGTGTATGTCCCTTATAGTCAAGGGTTTTCTTTCGTTGTATCTCGACGACTCCAATCTTTTTCCATGCATTATAGAGCAATTCTTTTGGGCAAGGAAGCGGCACCTTCTTGAGTTCTGTGTACTCTTGACTTTCTTCGCTCACAATGATTTGCTCCGTTGTGGCAGAATTCCCCTTGTCACTTTTCTTCTTGAAAGCGTCGCAACCAGTCATTGTTGCGGCAAGTGCGACCAGAAATATCGTGTAAAGCGTCTTTCTCATATCTGTTTTGTCACGTTTTTACTTCATCGAAAGACAAAATTACTACATCTTTTGTTTCCAAGCAAGAAATGCGAAGTTTTTTTTGCGTCTATGCCGCATTATACAATAAAAAGTGCCGAATCTGCACCAAGTTTCAGCAAAATTAGCTATCTTTGCAGCCAAAATGATTCAATTATTATAAATAAGGTATAAAGAAATGGCACAACAAGAAGATGTTTTCAAAAAGATAGTGTCTCACTGCAAAGAGTATGGCTTCGTCTTTCCTTCAAGCGATATTTACGACGGACTTGGCGCCGTTTATGATTATGGACAGAATGGCGTTGAGCTGAAGAACAATATCAAGCAGTATTGGTGGCAGAGTATGGTGCTCCTTCACGAGAATATCGTGGGCATCGATGCTGCCATCTTCATGCACCCCACTACCTGGAAGGCTAGCGGACACGTGGATGCCTTCAACGATCCACTCATCGACAATCGCGATTCGAAGAAGCGCTATCGTGCAGATGTGCTGATTGAAGATCAGATGGCAAAGTACGAGGACAAGATCCAGAAAGAGATAGAGAAGGCACAAAAGCGGTTTGGCGACAACTTCGACGAGGCTAAGTTCCGCGCTACGAACGAGCGTGTTCTCGAGAATCAAAAGAAGTATGACGACCTGCACCATCGTTATCAGGAAGTCATGAATGCCGAAGGCGGCATCGACCTCGAGGGCCTCAAGCAGATCATTCTCGACGAAGGAATCGTCTGCCCCATCAGCGGAACCCGCAACTGGACAGATGTTCGCCAGTTCAACCTCATGTTCAAGACCGAGATGGGCAGCACTGCCGACGGTGCAAGCACGATTTATCTGCGTCCTGAAACAGCTCAGGGCATCTTCGTCAACTACCTCAACGTGCAGAAGACTGGCCGTATGAAGCTTCCCTTCGGTATCGCCCAGATAGGTAAGGCTTTCCGAAACGAGATAGTAGCCCGTCAGTTTATCTTCCGTATGCGTGAGTTCGAACAGATGGAGATGCAGTTCTTCATCCAGCCAGGCACAGAGCTCGACTGGTTCCAGAAGTGGAAGGAGTACAGAATGAAGTGGCATCAGAACCTCGGCTTCGGTGCAGAGAACTATCGTTTCCACGATCACGACAAGCTCGCTCACTATGCAAATGCCGCAACAGACATCGAGTTCCACATGCCTTTCGGTTTCAAGGAAGTCGAGGGCATACACTCTCGCACCAACTTCGACCTTTCTCAGCACGCCAAATACAGTGGAAAGAAGATCGAATACTTTGACCCTGAGACAAATGAGAGCTACACTCCTTACGTCATAGAGACTTCAATCGGTGTGGACCGCATGTTCCTCTCCATCATGTGCCACAGTTATGAAGAGCAACAACTGCCTGACGGTCAGGTTCGTACAGTGCTCCATCTTCCCGCAGCTCTCGCACCTGTCAAGCTCGCAGTCTTCCCCTTGACAAAGAAGGACGGCATGCCCGAGAAAGCACAGGAAATCATAAACGACCTCCGCTTCCACTTCAACTGCAAGTACGAAGAGAAGGATCAGATAGGAAAACGCTATCGTAGGATGGACGCAATCGGTTGTCCTTACTGCGTTACTGTTGACCAACAGACCCTCGAGGACAATACTGTTACACTTCGAGACCGTGACACGATGGAGCAGAAACGTGTGCCCATCAGCGAACTTCGAAGCATCATCGAGGACAAGGTAAGCATCACCTCACTCCTCAAAAAACTGCTCTAACGAATGAACAACAGCCTGAAAGTCTTACTTTTGCCAGTCTTGTCGTTGCTTCTCCTTGCTTCCTGCAAGGACAGCGACAGCAGTTATGACTCGCATCACGATTGGCAGGAACGCAATGCACAATGGTTTGCCGAGGTGTACAACACGGCTCAGGAAGCTATTGCAGCAGCCAAGTCGCAGTATCCGAATGGAGACGAATGGGAAGACCATTGCGATTGGCGCCTCTTTCGAACGCTCTTGAAGAGTCCTAATGTACAGGGACCTTCCACAGACTACATTGTCTGCAAAATAAATGAGCGTGGCGATGGCGAATGGAGTCCTGCCTTTACCGATAGCGTTCGCCTTTATTATCGTGGTTGGATCATGGACGAGAACTATCCCGAAAGCAAGACAAACATGACTGTTTTCAGCCAAACTTACTACGGTGATCTCAATACAACGACCGATGCACCACTTGCAATGCCCGTCCTCACCACAGTAGAAGGTTTCCAGACGGCTATTCAATACATGGTCAAAGGCGATGACTGGGATGTTTATGTCCCGTGTCAATTGGCCTATAGAAGCGAGTCGTCAGATGCTATTCCTGCCTACAGTACCTTGCTCTACCGCCTTCGTATAGAGCTGGTTCACAAGAGCGGAACGGGAATGCCAGGTTGGAGATAATAAAACAACTCCCCAAAGATTCAAGGTTTCTTTGGGGAGTTGCTTTTTATCGGATGTTGCTGCGTATCTTTGTCAAGTAGGCGTTTAGTGCCTCTTCGTCTCTGTTGTCGATAATCTGTATTAGATCTTTCAACTCGGAACGTATTCCTTCGACATGCGCCTTAGTGCGTGGGTTGAAGAGAATCTCGCGTAATAAGGTGTCGTCCTCACTCAAAACGCCTTTTGCTATCTTTAGGTGGCGCTTGAATGTCGTGCCAGGAGCATCTTGATGCTTCATCACAGCAGAGAAGACGAAAGTGCTCACGAAGGGAACAGACAAGCTGTAAGCCATCGCTTCATCATGTTCGTCGAAACTGTACTCGTGGACGTTCAAGCCGAGACGCCTGTAAAGGTCGAGGAAGAAGATGCGTCCCATGTAGTCGCCTTCGTTGATGACGATGGCATTCTCCGAGGAGAGTGCACCGAGGTTGGCAAACGTGGGACCGAACATCGGGTGTGTCGAGACATAACGCATGCCGGTTCCTTCGTAGAAATCCTTCAGTCCTGTCTTGACCGAGGCGATGTCCGAGATGATACAATCCTTGGGAAGACAAGGTATCACCTGCTCGAAGACGGCTGTTGTGTACTTCAGAGTGACGGCGTTTATCACGAGTTCCGGCTTGAAGTCGCGAACCTCGTCGAGCGTGGTGAAGCGCTGCGTATTGTAGAGGAATCGCATACGGCGCGCATCTATCTCATAGACAGCACACTCATGATCGAAGGAAAGTACGTCGGTAAAGAAGCTGCCCATCTTACCGGCGCCTAAAATAAGTATCTTCATATTACTTGTTGATTATCTCCATTTGCTGTCGAACGCTCTCTTCATGAATGTTCTCGAAGATGCTTTTGATGCATTCGCGACCGATGCCGAGCAGTGAACCTTGTGCACCACGCTTGTCGAGGATCTCGCTGTAACGTCGTGTCTGCACGACCGTCATGCCCACTTCCTTCTTATATTGGCCGATGTTACGACTGACTTTCATGCGCTTGGCGAGCAACTCGATGAGTTCATCGTCGAGCACATCTATTTCGTGTCGGTAGTCTTTGAGTTTGTCGGCGTTCTCTTTGGTGTCGCGGAAGACGAGGCGAGACACGATGAAGTCGAGCACTTCGGGTGTCACCTGCTGCGACGCATCACTCCAAGCCTTGTCGGGATCGCAGTGGCTCTCGACCATGAGGCCGTCCAAGCCCATATCCATCGCCTCTTGGCAGAGCGAAGCAATCAGGTCGCGACGTCCGCTGATGTGGCTCGGGTCGCAAACCACGGGCAGTTGCGGCAGCCTGCGCTTCAGTTCGATTGGGATTTGCCACATCGGCTCGTTGCGGTACAACTTCTTCTCGTAGCTGCTGAAACCCCTGTGGATTGCGCCAAGCTTCTGTATGCCGGCACCATTGATGCGCAGCAGGGCGCCAATCCACAACTCGAGGTCTGGGTTGACGGGCTTCTTGACGAGGACCGTCGCATCAGTGCCTTTCAGAGCATCAGCCAGTGCCTGTACGGCAAAAGGATTGGCTGTGGTGCGTGCTCCGACCCAGAGGATGTCGATTCCATGCTTGAGGGCCAGCTCGACGTGTTCAGGCGTGGCAACTTCTGTAGCAGTAAGCATGCCCGTTTCCTCCTTGACGCGTTCCATCCAGGGGAGTGCCGGTTCGCCGTGCCCTTCGAAGCCTCCGGGCTTTGTTCGCGGCTTCCAGATGCCGGCACGGAATATGTGGCAGCCTTTGCCAGCCAGTTGCTTGGCCGTTGTCATCACTTGTTCTTCTGTCTCAGCACTGCAAGGACCGGCGATGATGAAAGCGCGTTCCTGGTCACTTGGCAGGTTCAGGGGTTGTAGTTGGAGTTCCATATATTATGATTCTTTGTTTTAGCCTCTCCTAAATCCTCCCCTAAAGGGAAGGACTTATTATGGTCAGTGTTATTATATAATGTTTGTTTTGATGCGTTCCAGCGCTTCGACGAACTTGTCTTCCTTGGCGCAAAGGCTGATGCGAATGTAGCGTTTGCCGTTACTTCCAAAGATGAAGCCGGGCGTGATGAACACTCTTGCTTCGTGGAGGACACGTTCCGTGAGTTCTTCCACATCGTTATATTTGTCGGGGATGCGTCCCCAGAGGAACATGCCGGTCTGCTGCGGGTCGAACTGACACTCGAGGAGTCGCATGATTTCCTCTGCCAAACGACGTCTTCCGGCATAGATATCGACGTTGGCAAGCCTGTGCCAGAGGTCGGTATTGTCGTATGCTTTGGCTGCCGCAAGCTGCAGGGCGCGGAAAGTTCCGCTGTCAACATTGCTTTTCACCTTGAGAATCCATTGAACGAACTGAGCGTTGGTTGCCAACATACCGACGCGCCAGCCTGGCATATTATGGCTCTTCGACATCGAATTGAACTCGATGCAGCACTCTTTGGCACGCGGAACCTGCAAGATTGAAAGCCTTTCTCCGTCGTTGAGGATGAAGCTGTAGGGATTGTCATTTACCACAATGATGTTGTGACGCAGGGCGAAATCGACAAGTTTCTCGTATGTCTCGCGTCTTGCCCTTGCTCCCGTCGGCATATTCGGGTAGTTTGTCCACATCAGTTTCACGCGGCTGAGGTCCATCTTCTCGAGTTGCTCGAAGTCCGGCTGCCAGTCGTTTTCGGGCAGGAGGTCGTAGTTGACGATCTTCGCGCCAAGCAGTTTCGAGAGACTTGTATAGGTGGGATAGCCGGGATTGGGCACGAGAACTTCATCTCCGACGTTGACAAACGCCAAAGTAACATGCAGGATGCCCTCCTTGCTGCCTATGAGAGGCTGAATCTCGCTGTTCGGATCGAGCTCGACACCATACCAGCGTTTGTAGAAACCACTCATTGCCCGACGCAACTCGGGGATGCCTATCGTGGGCTGATACCCGTGAGCCGTGGGTTTTTGGGCTTCCTCGCAGAGTGTTTCGACTGTTTCCGGCGAGGGAGGCATATCGGGACTACCGATGGCGAGGCTGATGACGTCTTTTCCTTCGGCGTTCATCGTGGCCACTTCCTTCAGCTTGCGACTGAAGTAATACTCTGTTACGTCGGCCAGTCTGTCAGCCGGACGGATGTTAAATGCTTTGCTTTCCATCTTCGTAAATGCCAAGTTGTTTGAGTTCGCGGGTAAGCGGAGTGATTGCGTTCAAAGCCTGACGGTACCGTTTCTCATCGTTGAACGAGAGGTCGATATAGAACATGTATTGCCATTCTTGACCGATAATCGGCAGACTTTGTATTTTAGTCAGGTTAAGTTTATAGAACGAAAGGACCGACAAGATAGCGCTCAGGCTGCCTTCCTCGTGGGGAAGTGTGAAGACGAGGCTGGCCTTGTCGATATGATGGGTACAGCGAATGGCCTGAGCCTTCTCGGGTTGTGCGAGAACGAGGAAGCGCGTGAAGTTGTGCTTGTTTGTCTCGATGCCCTCTTGCAGCACTTTCATGCCGTAGATGTCGGCAGCGTCGCGATGGCAGATGGCAGCGTGTCCGTGTCTGCGTTCGCGGCTAATGTCGGCAGCGGCACCTGCTGTGTCTGTCGTCTCGACCTTTTTAAGTTCCGGATGCAGCGAGAGAAACTGGCGGCATTGCATGAGTGCGACGGGATGGGAGTTCACCTCGGTGATGTCTTTCCAGTCCTCATCCGGCAGACACATAATGCTGTGCTTGATGCGGAGCTTGTGTTCGCCGACAATCGTCATGCCGCTCTCTCGCAGCAACTCGTAGTTGTGGAGCAGGCTTCCGGCTATTGTGTTCTCAATCGCCATGAGTCCCAGCAGGTCTTTCTCCGCTTTGAGTCGTGCGAACATCTCTTCGAAAGTGTCGCAGCAGACCAGTTCCACCTGCTCGCCCTCGAAGAAGCGATGTGCAGCTATGTCGTGGAAACTGCCTTCGATGCCCTGTATTGCGATCCGTTTTGCCATTGGAAATTGAATATTGAATATTGATAATTAAAAAGTCCCGCTTCACCAAGTGAGCGGGACTTTCTTGTTTATCTTGTCTTTTTCTTATACCTTATTTATATATATACGACGGCCCGCTTCACTTCATTTGCTAAAGTAAAAGTAATAGTAAAAGCCGAAGTAACGATTGCCTGTGTGTGTCATCTTTTTGCTTATTGCGATGCAAAGGTAAGTCATTTCTGTCTTTCTGCCAAGAAAAACACGAAGTTTTTTTCATTTAGACATAAAAAAGTGCCCGTCAACTATTGGAATGACAGGTTCTGAGGCCTGCTGGGAAAGGTGATGAAGCTCAGTCCTCCAATAATTTTCATACGGGAGGACTGCAATCCTCCTATGTTGAATTTTTCTGAGGACTGCAGTCCTTTGATTGTTTTACTGTGGGAGGATTGCAGTCCCACCACGGTGGGACTCGAGTCCTCCCACGGTGGGACAGCAGTCCTCCCGTGGTGGGACTGGCGATGCGACGCGTTATGTTATCTGCCTCAACTGCAGGAGTTTACTTGCGAGGCTGGTTTCGCTTGTAGAGTTGCCACGCATTGAAGACATTGTGCCAAATGGTGTAGAAGCCTCCAGCAACGGAGGTTAGGGGGTCGAGGAACGTGTAACCGACCCAAATGGCCAGTACCGTGTTCTTCTGACCGCAGGCCTGACCGGCTGTGACGGCTTCCTCGTAGCGTCTGCCAACAAGCCGACCCGTCGCAAACTGCATGAAGCAAGCCGCGAGGGAACCAATCAGAATCAGCAGACAGAGCAGCCAACTCACCTCAGCATGCACGAGAATCCGCGTCGTGACGGCTATTGCGAGCGACGACGAGACGAGCCAAAGGTAGAAAGCCAGGTCGGGAATCGAGGTCAGCCAGCGTAGCAGAGTGGGGGAGAAGCGACGGATGATGAGGCCTGCCAGCATGGGGCCGATGAGCAAGGGAAACACCTTGCGGATAATCATCCAGAAGGAAAGCCAGAAACTCAGCCCGCCAGTCGGGTTGACGATGGGTGAGAAAGCTGAAATCAGGACAGCCGCAGCGAGGTTTATCAGCATGGTGTAAGCCGCCAGAGAACCTACGTTGCCGTCCAGCTTGGCAGTCACCACAGCCGCAGCCGTCGCGGTTGGGCAGAGGAACAAAAGCATCATGCTCTGCAGGAAAACGTGCGACGAAGGGTCCTCCGTCGTTTCGTGAAGCAGACAGAACAATGTCGCGACGCCAGCCTGAAAAGCCAGCAGCCACCATTGCCAGCCTTTGAGTCGCATGTCTTGAAGTCGTATGCGGCAAAACGTAAGCGCCAACATGCAGAAAATCAGCGTGGGTTGGATGTAGTTGATGCTTTCCAGGATGGCCTCCTTGGCCTGCGTCGAGAGTCCAAGACTCCTGCCAAAGAAGTAACAGACGGCACCCGTCACCAGACTCAAAGGCAGCGACCAATCCTTAAGAAACCTTTTGACATTCATCTTCCTTCTATCTCTTTCGCGGCACAAAATTAGTCAAAATCTTCCGCTTAGCATGTTTTTGTTGCAAGAATATTTCGTTATGTGAGGTCTTTTTACTACTTTTGCCGTGCGAAATTATATTGTAAATTGTAAATTGTCAAATTGTAAATTACCTGATGAATCTTTATATCAGATACTTCGACGAAGAGACGCTCGTTTATAGTGTCGAGGAGGCTCTCGACTTTCTTGCTTCTTTGGGCGACGTCGAAGTCAACGACAGCATCCGACTCGAACTGGAGAGGTTCATGTCGAGCACTGCCATGTTCCCCAAACACATTAAGGTCAGCCAGCGTTCTTTCTTTATTGTCATCAAGACGACGGCTGCCACGATGGAAGAGTTCAAAGCCAAAGGAGCCAGCCAGAACAAGACGGAGAAGGCTGCCCAGAAGGAGGCTCTGGCCAATTACAGCCTGCCCCAGCCAGGTTGGTATGCAGCAAAGATAACCTTCAAGCGCGTCATCGTAGCTGCCGAGACGCAGAAGTGTCACTATGTCGATACGCCTTTTGTGTGCAAGGTAAAGGCTGAAAGTGTTCAGGAGTGCTACGACAAGGTGCTTGCCCACCTGCGTAGTCGCCAGGATATCGACCCCAGAAGCCAGTATCCAAGCATCAAGAGCCAGAACTTCGAATTTAACTTCCTCGGAGAGTAACTGCATGATGTCGCTCCGTTATCTGCTTTTCTTTACCGTTTTCATTGCGGCTCTGACTACTTTTGCCGACAAGAAAGGCAGAAAGAAGGGCGATACAGTCGATCCCATATATGCCCTGCCGATGCCAGATCAACTGCCATCGACACCGATTCCGGACAGGCCTCTGCCCCGCATAACAGAGATGCGTGTCCAGGTTACCCATACTGTTGCCCAGCAGCAGGGCATCGATGTCTCCCACTATCAAGGTCGAATCGACTGGAGCCGCGTGGCTCAGGAGGATAATGTCAAGTTCGTCTATATCAAGGCGACTGAGGGCGCAGGTTGGGTTGACGACTTCTATCTGCGCAATCTCTATGGTGCCCGACAGGCAGGCATACCCGCTGGCGTCTATCATTTCTTTAGTCCTACGGCAAGTGCACTCGTTCAGTTGGAGAACTTCCGCTCGAATGTCGACCCACGACAACAGGACCTCATCCCCGTTGTCGATGTCGAGAAGCGTGGCAAAGGCTCGCTCGCGCAGTTCCAAGGCAGGCTGAAAGCCTTCCTCGAGGGTGTGGAACGCATGTTCGGCGTGAAGCCAATCATCTATACAGGCGTGAACTTCTATGCCAAATACCTCGAAGGAAAGTTCACCGAATACAAGTTCTTCGTGGCTCGCTACGCAGATGAATTCCCAGGCCTGAGCGAGGATGTGCCCATCGTGCTGTGGCAGTTCACCAGCTCCAGCTACGTGGACGGCATCAGGGGACACGTTGACCGAAGCGTCTTCCTTGACCGCTATGGTGTGTCCGACATAATGCTCCCTTCCACAGTTCGTGGAAAGAAGTAAAGCCAAAAAAGTTACAAAAGGTTTTGCAGTAAGCGAAAAAAAGTGTATCTTTGTGGAGTCATACCACAAAGAATGTACATAGTCATCGCAGGAAACATAGGCAGCGGCAAGACTACGCTGACCGAAATGCTCGCCCATCACTACCATTGGGAGCCGAAATACGAGCAGGTTACGTACAATCCCTATCTCGAGGATTACTATAAGGACATCCAGCGCTGGTCGTTCCCCATGGAAGTTTTCTTCCTGAAGGAGCGTTTCCGCGACCTCATGGAGATGCAGAAGAGCGGGAAAGACACGATTCAGGACCGCTCCATCTACGAGGGTGTGTACGTCTTCGCTACCAACAACAAGCGGATGGGCAACCTGAGCGACCGCGACTTCGACACCTTCATGGAACTCTTCGGACACATGACGGACATTGCCCGCTACCCGGATCTCATGATTTACCTGCGTGCCAGCGTTCCCCACCTTGTCCACAACATCCAGAAACGTGGCCGAGAATGCGAACAGACCATACAGTTGGAGTACCTCAAAGGCTTGAACGACCTCTACGAAGACTTTATATATAATAAGTATAAGGGTAAGGTCCTGACCGTCGAGGTTGACAATATCGACTACCAACACAACCCAAAAGACTTCAAAGACATCACCGACAAGATAGACGGACTGCTCTACGGCATGTTCCCACTAAATGAGTGAAGAGTTGAGAGATAAGAGTTCATAGTTATATAAACTGCCCGAACCCCTGCTTGCAGTTCCCTCCCCTTTGGGGGAGGGTTAGGGAGAGGGGCTCATATTATGCATATAGCAGTAGCCGGAAACATAGGGTGCGGCAAGACCACCCTCACTAAATTGCTCGTCAAGCGCTATGGCTGGACACCTCGCTTCGAGCCAGTTGACGTAAATCCTTACCTCGAGGACTTCTATCAGGACATGAATCGATGGAGTTTCAACCTGCAAATCTACTTCCTGAACAAGCGCTTCCGCGACGTCGTGGAGATATCAAAGAGCAAGGATACCATCATTCAGGACCGAACTATCTTCGAGGACGCACGCATCTTCGCACCCAATCTTCATGCACAAGGCTACATGAGCGACCGCGACTTCAAGAACTACAGCGACCTCTTCGACCTGATGATGTCGCTCGTGGGACTGCCCGACTTGCTCATCTACATACGCAGCAGCATCCCAAACCTCATTGCTCAGATTGCCAAACGAGGTCGCGAGTACGAGCAAAGCATACGCATCGACTACCTGAGCGGCCTGAATGATCGCTACGAGGAATGGATAAAGAACTATCCCGGCAAACTCCTCATTGTGGATGGCGACACGTTGAAGTTCGAGGCAAATACAGCCGACTTCCAGCGCATCACAGAGCAAATCGATGCGAAACTCTACGGCCTCTTCCCGGAGGAATAGTGTCCTCAGGGGCTATTACCACTGGCGTGGAAATAGTTTATCACGGAAGCGACGCCACATCTGCTTAAGGTAGCGGGCAAAGAACGCTGCCTTTCTGCCTGTCTGTAAAGTGATGTCGAGCGAGAAATCCCTTTGCAAAAGATGTCTGTCATCGATGAAAGATGTGTCGAGCGTCATCTTTACATCATTGTCCACATTGTCCTTGTGAATAACTTCGACCCACATTGGCTTGTCTGCAAGCGTGACGTGATGAACGGGTGCGGCTTTCCTCTTTTCAATTTCGAAATGTGAGCCATAGCCATAGCACGTGCGGACTGATGGATTCTCGGCAGACGAGATTCTCTCGAACAAAGTGATAAAGTGGTTGTTAGCATATTTGACTCTTGTCGCGATGCCAAGTTCTGTGTAGTATTGGATGCCGTAATCGAATGCTAAGACCCCATCTCCCTGCAAGATGTTATTGTCGTTCTTCTGCAAGATGTCGTGGGTGTCTTTGACATAATCCCTGTTAAGACAGTCGTCGTTGTCAAAATAAGTCGTCAGGCAGACGTCCCCTTCTTTCGCTCCTCTCTCTTTAAGTAACTTATTTACTACTTGCTGGAAGATATTCGCAAACTGCCATCCTTGTTCTTCCTTAACAGCAACAAAAGTAATCTGTTGGCATTGTTTGCGATAGCTCATCAGCCTCTCGCGATAAGATTCTGGCGTCTGACTGTCAACGAGGAGTATCCATGTGAAGTCCTGACACGTCTGTCCGATGACGGAAGGCAGGGTGTACGTCTCGAAGAGATTGAGTCGTTCGTCTAACCACGACGGCTTGTTTATGCTTCGTCCATGTTTGTCGTAGCGAAAGAGACGTATGTTGAATCGTGTCAGAATAAAGTGATGGAGCATCTCAAGAGTATGTTACAGGTAATGCCTAAATTGGTTGTTATGAAATGGAGTTCTTTACCTTTCATAGGTATATTGATGACAAAGATACGCTTTTTATTTGAAACATAATGTATAATTGTGGTATTTTATTCGTATCTTTGTGGCGCATTATGAAACGACTGCTTTCTATAATACTTTTGCTCCTCGCCCTTACTGCTTTTGCGGGCGATAATGTCCTGCCATACTGGGCGATTGGTGGCTTCACGCGACCTGAAGGAAAGAATCCGATGGTCTGTCCCATTACCAATAACCTCTTCTATTGTCCGATGAAGAAGGCAAATGTGCGATGGGAATGTGCTGATACATTCAATCCTGCAGCCGTGGTGAAGGACGGCAAGGTCTGCGTGCTCTACCGTGCAGAGGACGATCCAAATGCTGGCATCGGCAAGCGTACGTCGCGAATAGGCTTGGTGGAAAGCCAGGATGGACTGAGCGTCGATTATCGTTCTCCATTGCCCGTCATGTATCCCGACCAGTCGTCTGTCTCGCAGGAATACGAGTGGCCAGGCGGCACGGAAGACCCAAGAGTCGTGGAAGCCGAGGTGGATGGAGCGCCGCTCTACGTGATGACGCATACTTCATGGAACCGAAAGACGGCACGACTGAGTGTTGCAACGAGTCGCGACCTCAGGACCTGGACACATCATGGCCCGTGTTTCCGCACGGCATACGACGGCAAGTTTGCCAACCTGGCTTGCAAGTCCGGCTCTATCGTCACGGAGATTAAGGACGGACGCCTGCAAGCGGCAAAGATAATGGTGAACGGCGAGAGCAAATACTTCATGTATTGGGGCGAGTCATGGGTCTGCGGAGCAACCAGCGACGACCTCGTTACGTGGACACCCATCGTGGATAGTAACACGGAGCTCCTCTATTTGGCAAGGACCAGAAAAGGCTTCTTCGACAGTAGCTTCGCTGAATGTGGGCCGCCAGCGGTCGTCACGGAGAACGGCATCGTACTTATATATAATGGAAAGAATGCGAGTGGTAGCAACGGAGATGCTTGCTATGCAGCCGGCACATATGCAGCCGGGCAGATGCTCTTCAGCAAGGACAACCCGCTTCAGCTCGTTGACCGACTCGACAAGCCTTTCTTCCGTCCCATTGCCGACTTCGAGAAGAGCGGACAATATGCTGCCGGAACGGTCTTTACGGAAGGCCTCGTCTGGCATCAAGGCAAGTGGTTCCTCTATTATGGCTGTGCCGACTCGTTCGTCGGCGTTGCCGTCTGCGACCCAGAAGTCTCGCCTCATGAGGGCGATCCTATCGTTACGGCAAACGTTCCGGAAGGCGTCATCAACCAACAAACTGCGCTTGGGACGGGCAAGATGACTTGCTTTGTGAACTCTGCGAGCGGTTATGCCAGCGAAGGCGAAAGGCCTTGCTACATGAACACCAGTTACATCTATCCCAGCAGGAAGTGGTGCGACGCAAGCACCGAGCAGCCGTGGCTCATCTTGGAGTTCACTGGGATGTACGAAGTGAACAGGCTCGTCTTCCGAGATGTCGAGGGGCACGAGTCGAATTGCGGTAATGTGCCGGAGTATTGGGTGTATGGCAGGACCAAGACAGGCGAGGAGTGGAGCCTTCTGGCACACGAGGAAGGTGTGGGCGACAAAGCAGAGAAGGACATATCATTCCCTGCTACAGAAGTCCGTTACCTGAAGCTCGTCTTCTCTCGTGGCACGCGTCCCAGCGGCGAGGCGGACAATGCGATTCGCCTTTATGGCTGCGACGTCTATGGACGCTTCGTGAGTGAATTGCCCAGAACCGATGGTAACGTCAGCATCGGAAAGAGCATCCTTGCTGCCTGCGACGCGCCTGATGCCACCAAGAGCGCACTCAATCTGCTGACAGGCACGCCATCTGCCGAACGTCCGTGGCGTCCTACGACACCCCAGCAGGGCAGCGACCCTTACCGTTACGTCATTGTTGATTTGGAACAGACCTACGACATCAAGCGTCTCTTGCTATGGGACGCCAAGAGTATCGACACGGATGCCACGAACATGAATGCCTATCAGATGTTCATCAGCCAAGAGATGCCCGACCTGAGCCTCATTACAAAGTCGGGCGACAGCAACACCTGCTGGACACAGGTGGCTGACCGAAAGAACGCAGGCTCAACGAATAAGAAGACCGTTTCCCTCTCCACGCCAATTCGCGGACGCTATGTAAAGCTTGTCTTTCCCCGTACTTCTGCCGGCATGAACAATGCCGAAGCGCCTGCCCTCTATGCTTTTCATGTCTATGGTACGCTGGTGGAAGATGATGATGCACTTGTCTTTCCGACTGAAGACAAAGAGACCGACGCCTCTGTTTATAACCTTATGGGCATCAAACAGGAGCGTCGGTCGCTGCAGCCTGGACTTTATATCATGTCCGGGCGGAAGGTTTTAGTCCACGATTAGAACTTAAAGCCCAATGTACATGTGATGGTGTGCCTCGTCAGGTTAACATCGACGGGGTCGATGGTGGCATTGATAAGTTCTGGCGCACTCGTGCGTACATTATTTAGGAATACAGGATCACCATTGACTTCATCAGTGAATCTTGTGTCGAAAGCATAGAAGTCTGCCTTTTGGTTACGAACCTTATAGGCGAGGTCAATATAGAATTTCTTTGCGTGATAACCAGCGCCAAGAGTCAGGATGTTGGTGTTGCCGAGGCGCATATAGTTGGTGCCTGTTGCATAATTCATGGCACGGCTATCAATGTTGAACTGGTCGAAGCCAATATTCTTCTCGTATGCCGATGTGCTCAGGTTGTAGCCAAGACGGAAGGCAAGGTTCTTTGTGGCGTTTATTTCTGTACCAATTCGCAAGGTATGTGTGCCACGCAGGATGTCGCGAGTAAACTCGTTCATTGCCACGTCCTTTACATTGCCAGAAGTAGAGCCATCTGCATATTCGAGTTCGGGATATCCCGTGTTCATACCGGCGTATGCTGCGTATTCATAGTCCACGTCCCATGCAAAGGTTGAGCCAACGGTGCTGCCTATACTGGTGCGTACCTTCCAAGGAGTTCGTACGTTGAACTTCAGGTAGCTTCTCAATGCGGTGTTCTCATTGATATCCTTACCGAAGTCAAACCAAGTGTCGTTGCGCAGGCGATACCATGTTGGAGTCTCTACAGCGAAACCGAAGCGGAAGGGATTGTCTTCGAAGGGGCGTATGATAGTACCAAGTTTCACGTTGACGCCTGTACCGCTGATGTTGATGTCGTAGTTCTCGACGTCATACTTTGCTTTGCCGTCGAAGTCGAAGGGCATGTAGTACTCTCTGTAGTAGTTCCAGCCGCGATAGCGCATGTTATCCACGCCGATGGTAAGGCCGAAGAAGGCGCGGTCGTTGACGTTGGTGCTGACGTTGAAGTCGAACGACTGCAGGGAACCTTCGCTGTGATGTGTGTATTCGTTTCTGTCGGAAGAGTACTGATTGTATCTGTACTTTATCTCTTTGACTGTATGTCCG
>CACXUA010000034.1 GCA_902770725.1 uncultured Bacteroidales bacterium
GAAACAGTTTCGGTTTCGCCGTCGCTTCCTGGCTGGGACTCAAATGGAACCGTCCGGAAGGGAATTATAAGGTGTATGCCTGGGTTGTCTTCCTCTGGGCCGCCATGATGAGCCTGAGCCGCACGATGATGGGCGCCCATTACCTGGGCGACATCACCGTAGGTGCCATTGTGGGTCTGTGTGCGGGCTATTTGATGGCCCGACTGGCCCGCTGGGTGGTGGCTAAAGCGAAGGGATGACCTTTTCCATCCGCGTTCCGCGGGATCCTTTTACCAGTACGATACAGTCTTTCAGCGGATGCTCCCTGAGGTGGGCCGCCAGGTCAGGTGTAATGTCCGTATCGCCATTGTCCCAAATGGAGAAGAGGACACGGTGCTGATAAGATGACGGAATCGTGTCGGTGTACTGCCCGTTCTCGTTCTGCACAGTCTGCCCACACATCTGTATGCCCATGTAGCCACCCGTGATGCCCAAGGTCATGAGGTACGTGTTGATGGTTGCATACTCCTTTGGCATCAGCACTTCCTGATAGCACCACTCATAAGATTCATTCTGCGGGGCATTCGCAGCCGTAGAGTGTCCGAACCAAAGACGTGTCGCCGGCGTTGGAAAGCCTCGCAGATGGGCATCTATGACAGGGCGGCTGCCAGTACGCTCAAACTCGAGCTTTATGAGACGACTGATGCGCTGGTAGCCATTAGGAGCCTGTATCTCAACACGATACCACGTATCCTCAGGAAAACTCATCTCTGGAATAATCTCAAGGCTGGCATTTTGGCCTTTTGTACATGCCTGGGTAACACTATGCTCGAGGAGCACCTCATCAGTCTCACAGTTCTTGACGCGGACATTAAGAGTGATGTCGTTTGTTATCTTGGGCGTCAGCAATGCAGAACCGGACACCGTGGCCTTGGGAATGCGAAGGCAATAGACGAGGATGATGCGGTCGTCCGTCTCAAAGGTCGTGTAGGTTATACCATTGTCGTTCTTTCGGACACCTGCATATCGCCCATCTATCTCGCGATAGTGGCAGTTGCCATCGATGATGTCCGTGGCCTGCATCTGCAAGGCGACGAGCATCATCAGGCATGATAAAAGATAGTGTTTCATGGTTTATGGATAGATTATTGTTGTCTGTAATTGTCGAGCTGCTCAGGGTTCAGCTTGCCAAGCAAAGTGGCGTGCTTCTCGACCTCAGCTTCTGCAAGGTTCACATAGACCTGCAGGCTCTTACCGAACAACTCGGGAGCCTTTGTGGCGTTCTGCATGAGGAGGTGACACATGATGACGTCTGCAGCCATCTCATAAAGGTGACGGGCACAGAGGTCGTGCAGCTCCTGGTTGTCTGCCTCCTTGACTGCTGCCGTACAAGCATTGAACTTCTCGGCCATTGCCTTGATGCGGGCCTTCGTTCCTTCAAGTTCTGCAGCAACCGGAAGCTGCTCGTAATCCTCGATGACTTGCGAGTAGAAGCCGTTGGTCACATAGCGGATGGCGGCTACCGTCTGCAATTGTGTTGTGCCTTCATATATTGAAGTAATGCGGGCGTCGCGATAGATGCGCTGACAAGCATACTCGAGCATGAAGCCGCTGCCGCCATGAACCTGTATGCAGTCGTAGCCATTCTGGTTGGCATACTCGCTGTTCATGCCCTTTGCCAAAGGCGTGAAGGCATCGGCGAGGCGGCTGTACTGTTTGAGCTCGGCACGCTCCTCGGGTTCCAGCTTGCGGTCGCGGGCGATGTCTTCCAGTGCCTTGTAGATATCCACATAACGCGCCGTTTGATAGAGCAACGCACGACCTGCATCGAGGCGCGCCTTGATGTTGCTTATCATCTCAGCCACAGCAGGGAACTCGATGATGGCCTTGCCAAACTGCTTGCGGTCGCGTGCATAGGCGATGGCTTCGTTGTATGCAGCCTGACTGAGGCCTACGCTCTGAGCAGCAATGCCGAGGCGGGCGCCATTCATCAGCGACATAACATATTTAATAAGGCCAAGCTTGCGATCTCCGCACAGCTCACACTTCGCGTTCTTATAGACCAACTCACAAGTTGGCGAGCCGTGGATGCCGAGCTTGTTCTCGATACGACGTACGTCGACGCCTCCGTCGCGCTTGTCATAGATGAACATCGAGAGGCCACGGCCGTCGCGTGTGCCGGCCTCGCTGCGGGCAAGCACCAGATGGATGTCGCTGTCGCCGTTCGTAATGAAGCGCTTTGCGCCATTCAGACGCCAGCAGTTGTTCTCCTCGTCGTAGGTAGCCTTGAGCATCACGCTCTGCAGGTCGCTGCCGGCATCAGGCTCGGTCAGGTCCATCGACATTGTCTCGCCCTTGCAGACACGGGGAATGTACTTCTCGCGCTGTTCCTCGTTGCCAAAGCAATAGAGCGTCTCGATGCAGTCCTGCAGGCTCCAGATGTTCTCGAAGCCAGCGTCGCCAGTCGAGACAATCTCGTTGGCTGCGGTATAAACTGTGACAGGCAGGTTCAAGCCACCATAGCGACGCGGCATCGTCATGCCGTTCATGCCTGCCTGAATCATGGCGTTGAGGTTCTCGTAGGTCTTCGAAGCATAAGTGACGCGACCCTTTTCGAGGTGAGGCCCCTCGGCATCAACAGCCTCAGCATTGGGAGCCACAACGTTCGCCACGATGTCGCCCACGATATCAAGCACTTTATCATACGAGTCCATCGCGTCTGCGAAGTCCTGCGGAGCCTCGTCGTATTTGTCTTTATCCTCGTATTGACGTTCCTTGAGCTCAACGATGCGCTCCATCAAAGGACTGTTCTCGAGCTCGAACTTAATCTCATTTATGTCGTTATAATAGTTTGCCATGTTACTTGCTATTCTGTTTGTAATACTTGATGAGCTTTGGTACGACTTCTTCTACTGTGCCGTTGATGACGTAGTCGGCAATCGTGTTGATGGGGGCGTTCTCGTCTGAGTTGATGGAGATAATGATGCCCGACTCCTTCATGCCTGCCACGTGCTGAATGGCACCGCTGATGCCGCATGCGATATACACTTTTGGACGAACGGTAACGCCTGTCTGACCAATCTGCAGGTCGTGGTCGGCAAAGCCTGCATCCACGGCAGCACGGCTGGCACCCACTTCTGCATGAAGCACTTTGGCGAGTTCATACAGCTGGTCAAAGCCTTCCTTCGAGCCGACGCCATAGCCTCCGGCCACGATGATGGGAGCGCCCTTCAGGTTGTTCTTGGCTGCCTCGACGTGACGGTCGAGCACCTTCGTGACGTACTCAGCCTCGGGAACGAACTTCGCAACATCTTCCACGATGACCTCGCCCTTGTAGTTCGGATCGAGTATCTCTGCCTTCATCACGCCGCTACGAACAGTCGCCATCTGCGGTCTGTTCTCGGGATTGACGATGGTTGCCACGATGTTTCCGCCGAAAGCGGGTCGTATCTGATACAACAGGTTCTCGTATGTCTTACCATTCTTCTTGTCCTCATGAGGACCGATCTCAAGGCTGGTGCAGTCCGCGGTGAGTCCACTATGCAAAGCCGACGAGACGCGCGGACCGAGGTCGCGACCTACGACATCAGCGCCCATCAGGCAAATCTGAGGCTTCTCCTGCTTGAAGAGGTTGACGAGGACTGCCGTGTGAGGCTTGCTCGTGTAGGGAGCGAGGCCTTCTGCATCGAAGATATGGAGTTTATCGACGCCATAAGGAAGTATCTGAGCCTCCACTTTTCCCACGATTCCGCTGCCGGCAGCAACGGCTTCGAGTTGTACGCCAAGCGTATTGGCCAGCTTTCTGCCTTTAGTCAGAAGCTCTTGGCTTACTTCGGCAACCTTTATGCCTTCAAGCTCGCAATAAACAAATACACTATTCATAGGGCGTTATCCGATTGTGTGGCTTGCGAGGAGTTCCTGGATGAGACCGTTCACGTCCTCGTCACTGCCGGTTAATACTTTACTTTCCTTCGCCTTGAAGACGATGTTCTCTACGTTCTTCACCTTAGTTGGCGAGCCTGCCAGACCGCATTGCTGCAGGTCGGCATTCACGTCGGCACAACTGAGTTGACCAAGCTTCAGGTAAGGTTTCTTCTCATACTCTGCTGCGTAGGGCAGGTCGGCAAAGCTTGTGCCCTGAGCCAACTCCATTGGAGCGAGGCAACGCTTGTACTTCATGACGCGCTTGACGTTGCGAGGACGGCAGGGAGCAGCGCTTCCGTTGACGGTCAGGACGCAAGGCAGCGGGCTTTCCACTGTTTCTACGCCGCCGTCGATGTGGCGCTTAACGGTAATCTTGCCGTCCTTCAGCGAGAGAATCTCCTCGCTGTATGTGATTTGATTCAAGCCCAACTTCTCAGCCACCTGCGGTCCAACCTGAGCTGTATCGCCGTCGATAGCCTGACGACCGCCAATGATGAGGTCTACATTGGGGCATACATGCTTGATGGCAGTAGCGAGGGCATAGCTCGTGGCGAGTGTGTCGGCACCGGCAAAGGCACGGTCTGTGAGCAGATAACCGCCGTCGGCACCGCGATACATGGCTTCTCGAATCACTTCGGCAGCACGGCCCGGGCCCATCGTGAGGACGGTAACTGTGGTGCCGGGGAATTGGTCTTTCAGTCTCAGAGCCTGCTCGAGGGCGTTGAGGTCCTCGGGGTTGAAGATGGCAGGCAACGCGCTACGATTGACGGTTCCTTCGGGCGTCATGGCGTCCGGGCCGACGTTGCGCGTGTCGGGCACTTGCTTAGCAAGTACGATGATGTTTAATTTCATGCTTTTATATATAAATATATAATGTGTAATTCACGTAATCGGGTGCAAAGTTACGAAATTTATTCGACATTATGGCACTTTCTACAAAGTTATTATTAACTTTGTGCCATAATCTTTAAAATGTATCGTTATGCCACGCAAAACAGATGGAATACTTTTCGAACTGCAGCCGCGACCCACAAAAGGCAGCGACGGCAAGCCCCTACTCTACGCTCAACCGGTGATTGAACGCAAGTTCGACCTGGAAGATATCGACAGTTTCTGTGCGAAATACCGTCACACAAGCAAAGGTGAGATGCTTCGCTTCGCCGACCTCCTCGAGGAAGTCGTGGCGATGTGGCTGCGGCAAGGGCATCGCGTAGAGACGCCTTTCGGCTCGTTTGCCCCAAAGTTGAAGCTCTTGGGGGAGCATACGGAGCCCAGCAAGGTGTTGGGGCAGGACGTCATCTACAGCGGTGTCGAGTTCATTCCGGCAAAGCAGTTCGTCAAGGACGCTGACTGCTCGGAGGAAGGCTTCCGCAAGCAGAGAGCAAGTGTGGGCAATAGCCAGATGCGCGACACGAAGGCTATGGACGAGGCACTCAGGCAGAGCATCCATCACGGACACATCACAATCAGCACTTTCATGCAGTATAGCGGCCTGAAGTACAATTCGGCCAAGCTCTTCCTCGACAGTCTTTGCGAAGGAAAGAAGCCCCGTCTGACCCGATACAAGGAGTCGCGGACGTGGCACTATATTGTCAACGAATAGCCTGCGACAGTATGAAATCCGGTTCGTAGCGGCCGCCGTGAACATTTTTGGCGGGCGCTACGGTTTCTTTTGGCGGGCGCCGTGAATTCTTTTGGCGGCCGCCAAAAGATAACTTGACACGTTAAGTCTCCCTGCGAAACACGTTGCCAGACCCGATTTGGCACGTTAAGTTTACTGGCGAAGCACGCCATGGAGCCCTGCGGAAAGCAGAGCGGCAGAGGTTACTGTGCGCTGCTTGTGTTGACGACGGGTTGAGCGGAATCGTCGCCGCAAAGCACCACGAGCAAATTGCTCACCATAGCTGCCTTCTTGTCGGCATCCAATTCCACCACGCCTTCCTTCGACAGTTTGTCGAGCGCCATTTTTACCATCGAGACGGCACCGTCCACAATCTTCTCTCTGGCAGTAATGATGGCCGAAGCCTGCTGGCGACGGAGCATAACGGCGGCAATCTCGGGAGCATACGCAAGGTAGTTGATGCGGGCCTCCACCACTTCGATGCCGGCCAAGGCCAAGCGGTCGTCGAGTTTCTGCTCGAGCAGTTGGTTGATGTCTTCCGAGCCGGAACGCAAGGTGAGTTCGCTTGCGCCGCCGTCCTCGTCGTCGTAAGCGTACTGACCTGCCACTTGACGAAGGGCAGCATCGCTCTGCACGCGAACGAACTTCTCCAGCGCATTCATGATACTCTTCACGTCGGAACCGGTCGCGCCGGGTGTCGGCGAAGCCATCGTCTGCGTGTCAACCTCGAAGAGCGCCTTGTAGGTGTCCTTCAGTTTCCACACCAACACCAGGCCTATCATCACAGGATTTCCGACCTTGTCGTTCACCTTGATGGGTTCCGCATCGAGGTTACGTGCTCGAAGCGACAGTTTCTTCGTCCCGTAGAAGGGATTGATCCAATAGAAGCCCGCCTGCGAAAACGTGCCGGCATACTTGCCGAACCAGGTCGTCACACGTGCCTCGTTGGGTTCCAACTGCATGAATCCGCACCAGATAATAATGTTTACGACAAGCAGTATGGCACTGCATGCAAGCAGCCATCCGCCGTGAGCTCCGTAAGAGGCATCAAGGTAGATGATGCTCTTGACGATGCCTGTTATCGATAGCACCAGTACTGCCAGGTTGATGAACAACATCACAAAGCCGTTCACAACTATTCCCTTGAACTTGAACTCTTGTGTTTCCATAATTGTTATGCGTTTTTAGATTTAATATGCTTCAATGAATGACTGTACGAGACGGAAGGTGGGTTCGTAGCTGTCGGTCACCGCGTGCTCCCAGTTGTCGTAGATGGTGTGGTAATACTGGAAGGCGTCGCCCTTCTCGTTCTCAAGGAAGATGCACGGCACGCCACGGGTCGCGAAGACATAATGGTCGCTGTTGGCAGCGAGATCGCCTCGATGGAGGTCCTTGAAATAGTGCTTCTCGGCATTGATACGCTCGAAGAGTGGGAAGGCTTGCATGCCTGCGTCGCTCACTTCGCAGTATTGAACCGGGTTGTTGTCGCCTATCATGTCGATGTTGAAGAGGTATTTAATCTTCTCGAGCGGGAAGGTGGGATGCTCCACGAAATAGGTCGAGCCGCGCAGGTTGGCGTCCTCGCCAGAAAAGGCCAGGAAGTAGATGTCGAACTTGGGACGGTGCTTGGCGTAGTATGCGGCAAGCGTGACGATGGTGGCCGAGCCAGATGCATTGTCGTTGGCGCCAGCATAGAATATCTTCTTACCAAGGTTGCCCAGGTGATCATAATGGGCGGTGAAGACGTAGCAACTGTCGTGACGCACTCCCTCGACCTTGCTGATGACGTTGAAACACTCGTAATCCTTCAGGAACTTGGCATCCACATTGAGCTTGACGCGCTTCACGCCCTCGATGGCTTCCGGCGTAACCCAGACGATGGGCTTGTCCACGACACGATGTCCGTAAGCCTTGAAGAACTTGATTGGCGCAGGCCACGTGTAGATGAGACCTGCATTCGTGCATTCTCCAGCCTTTTGCAGACGAGAGAACGCCTCGCGATGCTTGTAGGTGAACCAGAACTCGCAAGCCACCAAGCAGTCCTTGTACTCAGGTTTCTGCAGGTCAGCAAACATCTTGTCGGCATCGAAATGGAGCGTATCGACGTGATAGACGGGGAACTCTCCCTTGACGCCAGGGCTGTATTCCCTCATCGAGAAGTCCACACCAGGCTGGAGTTTCTTCCCGTCTGCTGACATTTCCATCTTTCCGGCAAAGGTCTGGATGTCAAGCGTGAAAGGCTGCAACGTCACTTCATCCACGCCTGCCCGCTTGTATTCCTTTGCCAAGAACTTGCCCGCCTTGTTGGCTCCGCCCTTCGCATACCCGCGACCTTGATACTTCGCGCTGGCCAGTTCTTTCACAACCCGCTTGTAGTGCGCCATGTCCTGCGCACCTGCCTGCACACTAAAGGCAAGCAAAACAATTAGTAGAACTCTCATAGTCATATTTTTCATAGTGTTAAATCATTTGGCAGATTAAGTCCTTCCCTTAAGGGGAGAATTTAGGAGAGGCTCTTTCGGCTCTACATGCACGACGACATGGGTCTCCTCGCCGTATTGTTTCCTCAGCCGGTCCTCCACTTCCGACGCGCGGTCGTGAGCCACGAGGAGCGGGAGATTGCCGTCCATAAGGATGTGAAGTTCGATGGCATAATGGTTGCCGATGCGACGGGTCCTCAAGTCGTGAGGCTCCTCGACGCCCTCCACCGAGCCGGCCAGCTGTAAGATTTCCTGTTCCACCTCATCTGGAAGGGATTGTTCGGTGAGGTCTCCTATCCCGCCTCGCAGCAAATCGAGGGCAACTTTGGCAATGAAGAAGCCCACGATGACTGAGGCAAGCGGGTCGAGCACCGCCCAACGACGGCCCAAGAAGATGGCGCCGCCGATGCCGATGGCTGTGCCAATCGACGACAGAGCGTCGCTGCGATGGTGCCAGGCATTGGCCTCGAGAGCCTGCGACTCCAGCTGCTTCGACTTCACCATCGTGTAGTGGAAGACGGCTTCCTTCATTATAATGGACAACAAAGCCGCCAGAAGCGCCAGCATACCTGGGGCTTCCAACTGCCCGCCCCTCGCCCAGACGACTATCTTAACCAGCCCTCCATAGACGATTCCCACGGCAACTGCAAGCAGCATAAAGCCGATAATGGTCAACGCCAAAGTCTCATATTTGCCGTGACCATAGTCGTGCGACTTGTCTTTGGGTTTCACACTAATATGGACGAAAGCCAGCACGATGATGTCCGTCACGAAGTCCGAGAGCGAATGGACTGCGTCGGCCACCATCGCGGCACTATGCCCCACGATGCCCGCCGTGAACTTAAAGGCCAGCAGCAACACATTCACTGCCCCGCCCCACAGCGTAACTCGGTAGATTTTTTGCGTCCTTTCCATCACTCTAAACAGTTCCTGCATGCAAAATTACATCTTTTCTTCGATTTTTTACATAAAATAAAGGAGAAACATTACAGTATTTCAAAAAAATGCTAACTTTGTAGGGTCATAGCTAAGCTAAGGGCAATTAAAGGACAAAGAGAGTTAATCTGCATGAGCAAACTGAGGGATTTCTTCCTGTCACTCAGGAAAAGGAAAGGACTGCTTATTGTCATTGTAGCAGTTTCGCTCCTTGAACTGCTGTCTGCGGCTCAGTACTTCTTCACCCATAACCTGATGGAAAATGAGTTGGAGAAGTATGCCGAAATGGAGTTGACGACAAAAGCCATCATCACTAAACGCATTGTCGAGGACTCGGAGCATACCCTCAAGAGTCACATAATGGAGGTAAAATACAACCTCTCCACACCAGACTCCTTGTTCAGCATTGTTGCACAGATTGCCAAGTACGCCCCTAACCTGAGAGGCTGCGGCATTTCTTTCAATCCAGGCTACTATAAGGACAAAGGAAGACTGTTTGAGCCCTATGCCCTGAAAACGGATACTGGCATCGTGCGTCTGCAAATTGCAGGCGACAACTTCGACTACACAAAGGATGGCTTCTACAAAGATATACAGGAGAAGAAGGCCAATAGCTGGGTAGGGCCATACGACGACATCTGCTTGGAAATGAGGCTCGTCAGCTATGCCGTGCCCATCTACGAGTTCACAGGAGATACGGTGGCAGTATTTGGCGTTGACATTGACACGAGAAGTTTGGGCGACACACTGAACTACCGCCACATCTATCCATCATCTTTCGACCTCCTCCTTACCGAAGAAGGTGAACTGATAGCCGGTCCGACAGACCCCACTCTACAAAAGGAAGTAGAATTCGTCAACTCCCTCATCAACGACAGTACCGCAGAACGACGCCTAAGCAGCAACGGCCGAAGCAAGGTCATTGATTTTGACACAAGAGATCGCGACGGTGCTGTCTTCGTTGCCAACATGAAGGGCATACCACATTGGCAGATAGCCGTTGTCTGTTACGACGACGAAGTCTATGGCTCACTCCTGGAACTGAGGTACCGCTTGCTGTTGCTCTCTTTGCTGGCATTCGGCATCCTGCTCTATCTCGTCCGTCGCTTCGCTAAAGATGAAGAGAAACTCAGAAGCCAAGCCCTAGAGCAGGAACGTATGGCAGGCGAACTGCACATAGCAAGCAACATACAGCAGACGCTACTTCCGGAAGAAGAGGCATTGATGAAGGATAGAGACGATGTCCTAGTTGAAGGACGCCTGATACCGGCAAAGGCTGTCGGCGGCGACCTATACAATACCTTTGTGCGAGATGGGAAACTCTTCTTCTGTGTTGGTGACGTTAGCGGCAAAGGCATACCTTCGGCACTCATCATGGCCATCATTCAAGCACTCTTCCGCAACATTGCTTCTCGCGAAGACAATCCGGCACACATCATGAGACGCCTCAACGAGACAGCCTGTCGCAACAACAAGGCCAACATCTTCGTCACACTCTTTGTCGGCGTTCTGGATCTCCCTACAGGCCACTTGCACTACTGCAACGCAGGTCATGAACTGCCGATTCTCATTGACCATTCGCTCTCGCAGATGCCGGCAGGACCATCTGACCGAGGAGGCCAACAATGTTCAATGGTCAACGCCAAACCCAACCTGCCTATTGGACTCTTCGAGGACTTCGACTATGAAATGCAGACCATGTTGATGCAACCTGATTCGACAATCTTCCTTTATACCGACGGCCTAACCGAAGCACGCAACGCCAAAGGCAAACTCTTCGGCAGAGACAGAGTTGAGCAGATGATAGCAGAGTCTGGCACCACGGACTCCAAGCAATTGGTAGAGACTATCATCGAATGCTGGCAGAATTTCATTGGCGAAACTGAACAAAGCGACGACCTGACATTGCTTGCGATTCATTACACTCCATCCAACGAGCACAGCATCATGGACAGAGCCATTACCCTGCAGAACGACACAAAGGAGGTGGAAGAACTCGGTACTTTTGTGAAAGGAGTGGCAGAAGAACTCTCTCTGGACAAAACGCTGACAAATAAACTGCGTCTTGCCGTTGAGGAAGCTGTTGTCAACGTCATGGAGTATGCCTATCCAAAGGGAACGACAGGAGACGTGAACATACGTGCCACATCTAATGGACATCGGCTGAAGTTCATCATTTCCGACTCCGGAACGCCCTTTAATCCGACCGAAGTCACGGCTGCCGACACGACACTCTCGGCAGAGGAGCGTCCCATAGGCGGACTTGGCATACTGCTTGTCCGCGAACTTATGGATTCCATCAACTACGAACGCATCAATGGTCAGAACGTCCTGACACTAAGCAAAAAATACATAAAAGACTAAAGATATGAAAACTAACATCGAACAATTGGAGGACAAGTACCTCATAATTCTCGAAGGCGAACTCGACACTGCGGCAGCAGCCGATGTAGAAAAGACCTTGCAACCGCTCTATACTACAAACGGCAAGGATGTCATCATCGATTGCGAAGGCTTGGAGTATATCGCATCAAGCGGCTTGCGCATCCTCATCAGCATCCTCAAGGGAGCGAAGGCTGGTGGCAGCAAAGTCATCCTCAGGAACATGAACGAGGACATTAAGAGCGTCTTCAAGCTCACTGGTTTTATTAACATCTTTGAGATAGAATAATGAAAAAAGGAATTATTCTGTTGCTCTTAATGGCAGCAATGGTAGCATCTGCCCAAGATGAAACGACGGCAGACGACCAAAAGAAGCCAATCTTTGGAAATCGGAAGGAAGGCCAAAGTCAAGGCGAGAACCAGTTAGACTTGGACCTGAACATGCTTGGTCGAGGCGAATTGCGCTATGGCGGGTTTACGGAAGGAACTGAGGAGAAACATGCTCAGTTCCTCATGGGACGAACGCGTCTGTCGTTGACCTACAAGCGTCCTTACATCGAGGCAAAGGTGACAGCCCAGCATAGCGGCGTATGGGGCCAGAAAGGCAGTGGAAGTTTCAATCTCCATGAGGCATGGGCAAAACTTTACACAAAGAGCGGACTCTTTGCCAAGATTGGACGGCAAGTGCTTTCATATGACGACGAGCGCATCATCGGCGCAAATGATTGGGCTATGGCTTCGAACACCCACGATGTCATCAAACTCGGATATGAAGGCCACGGACACAAAGTGCATGGCATATTCGGCTTCAACCAGAATACAGAGAATATCAGTGGCGGCACTTTTTACGAGGATGGCGCTCAGCCTTATAAACTAATGAATACGCTATGGTATCATTATGATATTCCTAAGACGCCACTTGGTATCTCCTTGTTGTTTATGAACATCGGTATGCAGGGTGGCGAAAAAAAAGTAATCGCAAAAAGAGATGAACAAGGAGAAATTATATGGAAAGAAGATGGAACTCCTAATTGTTATACTGAAATTAATGACCCACACAATGTTTATCAACAACTCGTGGGCGGCTACCTTTCTTTCAAGCCTCGCAATTTGACAGTGGAGGCTTCGTACTATCATCAGCTGGGTCGCAACGAGAACGAGATGAAGATGGACGCTTGGATGGCGAGTATCAAGGCGCAATACCAGATAAGCCCGAAATGGGGAGCTGTTGCTGGCTACGACTACCTGAGCGGTGACGATTACTTCGTCGTGCGCAAGAACGGAGGCTTGGGTCTCGTCCAGCACAAGGTCTTCAAGTTCTTCAATCCGGTCTATGGTTCTCACCACAAGTTCTATGGCCTGATGGACTTCTTCTACGTGCAGGCTTTCAGCGACACTTTCTCGCCCGGTTTGCAGAACCTCTATGCCGGAGCAAGCTACAGTCCCATCAAGGGATTGAACTTAAGGGCAACTTATCATTACCTTGCTATGGCGACAAGACTGAAAGGCTTAAACAAGACCTTAGGGCACGACCTCGACATTGAAGCTTCCTATCAGATACTGAAGGATGCCAATGTAGCCCTCGGCTTCTCGTATATGGCAGGCACGGATACAATGGAACGACTTAAGCGAGCCGAGGGTAACGACGACCTCAAGTGGGCTTGGCTCACGCTCGTCGTCTCGCCACGCATCATATCGAAAAAATGGTAAAACGCCTGACATCAAGATTTCAATAAGAGCGTACCTCGTTTTTTGATGACCTGCGACGCGTTTGGAAAAAAGAAACGATTCACCGTCGATCTCTCACGATAAATCGCAAATTAACAGTAAAAAGTAATTCGTCTAATCGTAAATAAAGATGGTTTCTCTAAGTAAAATACAGTATGGCATCTACGCGGAATGCATCGCCCATAGCGGCGAGGTTTACTACAATATCCCTCATCTCTATACCCTCGACAAGAGTCTGGACACCGACCGGCTCTGCAAGGCCGTCGAGACGGCAGTAAAAGCACACCCGACACTTTTCACCCGCATCGTACTCACCGACGATGGGGAACCGATGCAGACAATCGACGAGGACAACACCTTCTCTCTTGCCGTTGAGGACATCGAGGACATCGAGGCAGAGAAGGCTTCGCTCGTCATGCCCTATGACATCTTTGGCGACCGGCTCTTCCGCATCCGTTTGTTGCGTTGCCAACGCAACCTTTACCTCTATATCGACTACCATCACATCATCTCCGACGGCACGTCGATGCACATCATGCTCGCCGACATAGACAAGGCTTATCACGGGCTGCCGCTCGACAAAGAGGAACTGACCTTGGCTGAAGTGGCAGCAGCGGAAGAAGGCCGGCAACAAACGGAAGCCTTCGCCGAGGCAAAGGCATGGTACGCCAAGAACTTCGACTGCGGAGATGTCTTTACGCAGCTGATACCAGACCTCGAAAAGGACGAATTCACGGAAGACAGTCTACTCCACATATTGAACACCGGCATCGACCGCATAGAGCTCTTCTGCAAGGAGCACGGCATCTTCAAAAGCACCTTCTTGACGTCGGCATATTCCTTGCTGCTCGCGAAGTTCAACAACGAGCAGGAGTCGCTCTTCACCACCGTCTATAGCGGCCGACAGGACAAACGGCTACTGCACACCGTCGGCATGTTCGTTAAGACAGTGCCCGTCTATGCCAAGTTCGACAGCCAGACCTCCGTGCTCGACTTCCTTAGAGCAGGACAAGAACAGATGAGCGGATGCCGACAGCACGAAGCCTATTCCTTCATCGACCTCATGGAGGACATCAAGCCGCAGAGCAACTCGATGTTCGCCTGGCACGCCTCGCTCTTTGCCGACGACACGATGGGCGACAAGCCGATGCAGGCCGAATGCCTCGGCTACGGAATGCTCGACTCGGCACTCTACCTGAAAGCCTTCCTGCGCGACGGTAAGGTCAATGTGAAGGCAGAATACCATTCCAACGAGTATTCAAAGGAACTCATCGCGCAGTTCCTGCAGAGCTACGAAGCCGTCGTGGAAGGTTTGCTCACCAAAGAATATCTGCGCGACATCGACATTGCACAGCCTTCGCAAGTGGAAAAGCTCGACAACTTCAACCAGACCGATGTGGCGTACGACGACTCGCAGACCATCGTCTCGCTCTTTGCAAGGCAGGCAAAGCAAACACCGGACAACATCGCCGTCGTCTTTAAGGACAGGCAATACACATACAAAGAGGTGGATGAAATAAGCGACCGCATCGCCGGCTTCATCGCCTCGAAGGGCTTGAAGGCGGAGGATGTCGTGTCGGTGCTTATTCCCCGATGCGAATGGATGGCCATAGCCTCCCTCGGCGTACTGAAGGCCGGCTGTGCCTACCAGCCGCTCGACCCAAGCTATCCCAAGGAGCGCTTGAACTTCATGATGCAGGACGCAGCAGCCAAGCTGCTCATCGCTGATGAGGAGTTGCGCGACATTGTAGACGAATACCAGGGCGAAGTCCTGCTCACCAAAGACATCGCCGCCCTCGTCCCGTCTGTTGAGTTGCCAACGCAACAAACAGGACCAAAACCCTCCTCCCTCTTCATCCTCCTCTACACCTCCGGCTCCACCGGTGTGCCGAAAGGCTGCCAGCTGACGCACGGCAACCTCGTTGCCTTCTGCCATTGGTATCAGCGCTTCTACGACCTGCGGCCCGAGCATTGTGTCGCAGCCTACGCAAGCTATGGCTTCGATGCCTGCATGATGGACCTCTACCCCGCCCTGACCTGCGGTGCAACCGTCCACATCATTCCCGAAGAGATACGCCTCGACCTGATGGCCCTCAACAACTACTTCGAGCAGAACCACATCACGCACTCCTTCATGACAACGCAGGTGGGCTATCAGTTCACCACAAGCATCGAAAACCATTCCCTGAAGTTCCTCTCGACCGGAGGCGAGAAGTTGGCTTCGCTCGTTCCGCCCAAAGGCTATATATTATATAATGTATATGGGCCGACGGAATGCACCATCTTCACAACAGCATTCCGCGTTGACAAGAAGCTGAAAGAGATACCCATCGGCAAGCCGCTCGACAACATGCGCCTCTACATCGTTGACCCGCAGGGACATCGCTTGCCCATAGGCGCAGCAGGCGAGCTGTGGGTGGCAGGCCCGCAGGTGAGCCGCGGCTACCTGAACCGCCCCGAGAAGACGGCAGAGACGTACATCAGCAACCCCTTCACGACGGAAGAGAAGTATTGCCGCATCTATCGCACAGGCGACATCGTCCGCTTCCTGCCCGACGGCAACATTCAGTTCGTCGGCCGTCGCGACGGACAGGTGAAGATACGTGGCTTCCGCATCGAGCTGAAGGAAGTGGAAGCCATCATCCGCAAGTTCCCCGGCATCAAGGATGCCACGGTGCAGGCCTTCGACATGGAAGGCGAAGGAACCGGCAAGTACATTGCAGCTTACATCGTCAGCGACGAGAAGATAGACATCGAAGCACTCAACAATTTCATCCTTGAAGAGAAGCCGCCATACATGGTGCCTGCTGTCACGATGCAGATTGATGCCATACCTCTCAACCAGAACCAGAAGGTGAACAAGCGTGCACTGCCCAAGCCGGAGAAGAAGGCTAAGGCTATTGAGGCAGTCAATGCGCCGATGAATGTGCTCGAGCAAGAGTTGTTCGACATGATTGCAGGCATTGTGAACAACAAAGACTTCGGCATCACGACAATTCTCGGCTATGCCGGACTCACTTCCATCTCGGCTATCAGGCTTGCGGTGCTCATCAACAAACGCTATGATGTGGCCCTCGATGCCAAGTCACTCGTCAAGACTGGCACGCTGCAAAGCATCGAGAATGAAATCCTGAAGAGCCTGATGCAGCCAGGAGCAACCCATCCAACCTCTTCGACACAGGAAGCCCAAGCAGTCCAAGAATTCCATAAGGTTCCGCTTTCCTATGCCCAGACAGGCGTTTATGTGGATTGCATGAAGAACCCCACCTCGACTATCTACAATATACCCCTGAAGATAGCGTTCCCGCTCACGACCGACGTGCAGGCTCTTGCCACAGCCCTGAGGACATTTGTGAAGGCTCATCCGGAGCTGAGCATACACTTCGAGACAGAAAACACCGAGATTACTCAGGTGCAGGTTCTGGAGCAGACAATCGACATCCCGTTGACGGAGATGAGCGAGGAAGAATTGGCAAACTATAAACTCGAGTTCGTAAGGCCCTTCAACCTGAATAAGGGACCTTTGTATCGGCTGGAGATTGTGAAGACAACCCAGAAGGTCTATCTGCTCACCGACTTCCATCATCTCGTGTTCGACGGCGGTTCTTACGACATCTTCCTCCATCAGTTGTGCGACTTGATGAATGGTGGCGAGATTGAACCCGAGGATATGAGCTATGCGGCTTTCGTCGTGGCAGAGAAGGAGGCAGAGAAGGGTGCTGACTATGCCGCTGCACGCGACTACTTCCAGAGTCGCTTGGGGGCAGTCGAGGGACCGACTGAGATTCCGTCTGACTTGACGAACCCGCATGACCAGGGCGTCATCGGAGTGGCCTCTTCTGCCATCGACATGGATGCCATCAGCGACTTCTGCCGCAAGCATCAGGTCACGCCGGCCCACCTCACCTTGGCTGCCGTGTTCTATGCCCTGTCGCGCTTCTCCAACAACGAGCGCCTGTGCATCACCACAATCAGCGGCGGTCGCAGCAACCTAAGCATTCAAGGCACGATAGGCATGTTCGTCAACAC
>CACXUA010000035.1 GCA_902770725.1 uncultured Bacteroidales bacterium
GTTGTCATTATGAAAACAGTCAGAATATTCGCCCTGGCGGCGCTCTTCCTGCTCGGTGCCTGCAACGGATTCAAGATGCAGACCGACTACAAATACGAGAGCAAACCGCTCACGATAACGCTATAAGGAACGCCATTGTAGTTGTCGGGGAAAGACCCTGTAATTGGCGTTGATACAGCAGCAGGCACATTGCCTGCTGCTTGATAGTCACGGATTACTTTAATCTTCTTCATTTGGGGAAAAGTGTTTCGAGGTCAAGGTATTTCCAGTCCTCTTTTGGTGTAACAAAGAATACTCTCGCTGCGTCTTTGCAGACGGTGTCATAACTGGTGCCGAGCAGATGTGCCAGTCGTGCCTGATCTTCCGCGATGGAGTTGCAGGCTGGGTTGCAGAGCGCCACTACATGAACACCCGTTCCGCTTGGACTGATGTGGATAGCCACGATGTCGAGTTCTCCACCGATTGGGGGTGCAACGCTTGTTTCGGCTTCTGCCATTCTCGTCCAACACTCAGCACGCTCCCGTGCCTCTTTCTCTGCCCATCTGTAGGCTGCGCTGACACCTTCTGTCTGGAGCAGCCGTTTGAACTCCTCTTCATGATGAATGTCGATGTCGAGGCAGAAGAAGCCAGTGGCCCTGGCGTTCTTGTCGGTACGAAGCTGGCCGTTGAACTTGCTTTGCCAGCAGATGCCTGGGAGCAGCCGTTTATAGACTTCGGCATCGGGACCATGACGGCGGATGATTTCGCAATTGAGGCGTACATCCATGTCTTCCAGCAAGGTAAGGAACAACTCTCTTGTCAACTCTTTTGGCTGATTGTCCTGCACTCGTGAAACGTAGTCGCAAGGACTGAATGGTGTCTTGTTCATGCGTTGGTCCTCCTTGCTAGAAAGTCAAGGCATTTGCAGAAAGTGTCGTCGGCTTTGTCCACCCAGAAGGCATCGTCGGTGTTGATGATAACCGAGATGCGATACTCGCCCGTTTCGGTGTTATAGACCACATTGCCGCGCTCTTTGTGCAGGATGTTGATTCTCTTTCGCTTGCCCAAGAAGGTGAGTTCTAATTCTTGGAATTCTGCCTCGGTCAGGTCTTCGTTTATCTTGATGCTGCCGAAGATCTTTTTGTCGATGGGAAGTGAATTTCTCTCAGTGTTCAGTGATAACTGAATGTTTTCAAAGTTTGTTTTCATGGTAAATTTAGTTTTTAGGGTTAATGATTCTAATGTCGTTTGAAATGAAGCCGTTGAGGAACCTCTTTGTCCTAAACCGTAAATGGAGCGTTGCTTGTTGTCCTTCTTCGAAACCAAGAGAATCCCAGACAGCCTTATCTACAGCTGCGCTGATGTATGATTCGCCTGTTTCGTCCTCAAAGGCAAGAAGGATTATGCGACTTGCCCATTTTTTTCCGGTTGTTTCGGATATGCCTTCATGCACATCACTTACTTTCTTGATTGTTATGTTTTCTATTAACATTTTAATTTGGTTTTAATTGTGAATAATTTTGTTCTTTGTCTCAGAGTTGATTGTCGACTTTCAACTGATTCTGGTGCAAAGGTACGGCAACAAAAAAGCCCCGACAATTTATGTCGGAGCTACGAACTTTTTTAAGAACTTTAAGAAGCGTTTTAAGAACTTTTCTCCAAGAAATCTATCAAAAACTGAGCCAACTTGACTGCTTGACGAGAGCCACCTTGTGCCTCCCATTTTTCGGGATTCCCCAGCAGCGCACCGCTCGAAACAGGTTTCTGTAAGGCATCGTAGTTGCACTCAAAGCCTGTCTTTACAGGCCAAGTGCTTACCTCGCGCACGAAACTGGTGAAGCCGTTCACATATCCTTTTATTTGGTACACGCGATAGACCACAGCCCACGCACGGCTGCTCCACCACATACCCAGTTTTACTGATTCGGTAATCGCAGCACACATCTGCTCTTTTGTGGGCATGGTGTTGTCTTCCTGCTTGGGTGTACCTTTCTTCTTTACTTCCAACTCGATGCCGAGTTTTTCCAGAATGTCGGCTTGATGAAGGTGTTCAACATGCTGAATGTTGATGCCTCCAGGCTGCACATCTACTTGTGTATAATGTATTACGCCCGAAAAATCCTTATTCTCTGTCTTGTTCATGGTCTTACAGTATTAGCCTGTTGAACATTGATACCGCCAGCATTCACATTCACAATCGTTGGCACTTCTGGCTCGTCATCAAGCGCATAAACAGCCTGCGCCAGTTCTTCAGGAAGCACAATTCCGTTGGCAAAAGTAAACTCCAGCACCATCTCTTTGATGAGCGTGCGTTTCTTGCTTGTCTTCTGTTTCGACTTGTTGACGAAAGTGCGAACGGCTTTCAGCATCTCATCTTGCGATGACTTTCCTTTAAATGTTCGTTTTCCGAAAACAGATTCTGAGCAATTTCGAGGGCATTGCGGCAGCCCTTTATCTGCTCTGCCTTTTTAGTCAACTCCTCTTCTTCTCTGTCTAGTTCGCGACTGGTATCATGTAGCCAGTCTTCGAATTGGGGCAAAATGTCTTCCATACTTAGTTGGTTTAAATTGTTAGTATTTAATTGATTATGTAAGCAAAAGTTTTGGCAGAAGCTTCTAGTCGCGGATGTCTCCGTGATATTATTCTCCGATAAAACTTCGAGGTTCAAAACCTGGGTGCAAGGCTGCGATTAAGCGAGTACCATGAGAACTTGTTCTCAGATGGTCGAGCGTGAGCAGTCTCGCAGAGCAATCACTGAGCGTCAGCTCAAGGCAGATGAATGTCTGCAAAAGAGTCCTCTCTTGATTGCTCTGCAAATGTATGTTTTTTCTATCTATCGTGCAAGGAAAATGAGAGAAATTTTGGCTAATTCCAAAAGATTTTTTTTGCCCCTGCTCATTGTCAGCAAGTTACAAAATTTATGCAACAAAAGCAACAAAAGCAACACCTATTTTTGAGAGAAAGAAACTGACTATATATCATTTATTATATTAATAGTATGTAATTGTTGATATATTATATATAAGAAGCAATGCCTGTCTCATTTTCGCTTGTTGCTTTTGTTGCTTTTGTTGCTTTTACCAGTCGATGCCATATTGGCGGCAAATCCACTCTACTGCTCGAGGTGGAAGCATCTTTGAGTTGCGTTTAACACCAAAACGGGCAAGTCGGCATCGGTTCTCGCCGAGCCATCGTTGAAATGTGCTGTAACTTACACCAGCCGCATTTGCGAGTTCATATTTGTATGCGCTTTTCATGGTAGTTTTTTTTTCTTTACAAAGGTACGACATTTTTTCGACATTTCCAAGAAAAATCACGACAAAAATAAAAATAATTTGTTCGTATCTGGTCAAATCTGGTCAGAGGTGTTCAACGCTCTTTCTGGCTGTCGTACCTTTGCATTGGATTTGAAATCCGCCAGCAGATTCAAAAGAATAAGCACGGAGATTCGGGCAAATCTCCACGCCTATTTGCCCAAATCTGCACAGAGAAATTAACCAATTAATTAACCAAACTGCCCACGACCCTGAAAAGCAGTTCCCTCACCATAAAGAGAGGGTTAAGGAGAGGGTTTCTATTAACCATGATTAACTATAGTATTGCAATTATGAGCACCAAGCCCGGCACGAAAAAGGCTGACATCACCCAGACGAAGGCTTATGGCGTGTCCCAGATGAACGAGAAACTCACGTTCGACCAGTTCTGCAAGCACATCGCAGACCACAACAGCCCGTTCTCTAAAGGTGCTATCACTGGCGTCCTTACCGACGCAGTCCACTGTCTCAAAGAACTCCTGCTTGCAGGTAACAAGGTGAGCCTGGGCGACCTCGGCGATTTTCATTGCGAACTCGCTACCAAGGGAGCAAAGACCACCGAGGACTTCAACGCCAGCTACATCGAGGCTGTCAACGTTCGCTGGACTCCCGGCCAGAAGTTCCAGAACCTTCGCAGTGAAGCCACCTTCCAACTGGTTCCCAGTCGCGAAGCACAGGCAGACGCTATCGAGGTTATCCGTAACGAGGACACTATTCAAGGCCTCGAGTAAATGAGTGAAAAACCGAGCTAGCTCGAGCTTTTCCGAGTGGGAGAGGTCTCGAGCAAAGCTCAAGACTTGAGTAGGTCATGACACGAGGAATGAGAAACTGCAACCCTTTGAACATTCGAAGGGTTGCAGGTACTAAATGGAAAGGGCAAAGCACAACTCAAAGCGACAATGCCTTTGTTCAGTTTGAAAGCATGGAGTGGGGCATTCGAGCCGCTTTCGTCCTGCTTCGCACCTATTCCGTAAAGTACCGAGTCAACTGCGTCGCCGACATCATCAAGAAGTGGGCACCACCATCCGAAAACAATACAGACAGATACATCAAAAATGTCTGTTTCTGGACTGGCTTCGGAGGTTTGCAGCGACTGACTGAAAAGGATTGGCCTCTACTTGTCTGGGCTATGGCACGGCAAGAGTGCGGCGAAGTCCTTTCCGAAGAGATAATTAACCGAGGTCAAGAGTGCGGCGAAGTCCTTTCCGAAGAGATAATTAACCGAGGTTACGAACTTTATAAATTTCAAGGCAATGAAACAAGAAACCAAGAACAAGTGGTCGGTAATAATTAACATCATTCTCACCACCATTACCGCCATCCTGAGTGCCTTTGGTCTGGCATGATTGAGAAAATTTCCGCCGCCCTGCTCCTAATTTTTGGGGCAGTGGTGGCTCTCATCAGCCTCTTTATGCCGCCAGAAGGTGAGATTGACGGCAGCGTTTTGATGCTCTTCGCACAAATTCTCGTCTATGCAGGCAGTATTTTTGGCGTGAAGATTTACATCAAAGACCTAATTAAGCGAGCAAACAAATAAAAGTAGAAAAATGCTTTGAAGTTTGCTCGTTTTTCGTAAATTTGACTTCGTCGAAGTTACTCTCGCTCGGAAAATCTCAAATAAATTTGGATTTTCGCTCGCTTATTCGTAACTTTGCAGCAGAAAAACCCCTAAAATACTTAGCACTATGAAAAGACTACTACTTACAATTTTTGCGCTTGTGGCAATGGCTGCAGGCGTGCAGCAGGTGAAGGCTCAGGAAGCTTATGCCGTTTACACTTCCAGCAACAATACGCTGACGTTCTATTTTGACAAGCAACGCAGTTCTCATGTTGGTGAAACCTACGACCTGAATACGGGCGAAAACAAACCTGGTTGGGACTCTTACGTCACCAAAGTGGTCTTTGACCCCTCGTTCGCCAATGCCCGCCCGACGACGACCTATTATTGGTTTTGGAGCTTCACGGAGCTTGAATCCATCACGGGTTTGAGTTACCTGAACACCAGCGAGGTGATTAATATGAAATGTATGTTCATGTGGTGTGAAAAATTGACGAGTCTTGACTTGAGCAATTTCAACACTGCTAAAGTGACCGACATGAGCTCCATGTTCCAGGGCTGCTCCAGTTTGACAAGCCTTGACCTGAGCAACTTTAATACAGAGAATGTGACCCTAATGGGTAACATGTTCAATGAATGCTCCAGCCTGACGAGCATCGACCTGAGCCACTTCAACACGTCCAAGGTGAAGGACATTGGCCGTATGTTCGGTGGCTGCAGCAGCCTGACTAGTCTTGATTTGAGAAGTTTCAACACGTCCGAGGTGGGCTTTATGTATGACATGTTTGAGAACTGTTCTAATCTGCGTACCATCTATGTGGGCGAGGGCTGGAGCACAGCGGCTGTGGTCAACTCCAAAAATATGTTCGATAGCTGCACCAGTCTGGTGGGCGGCAACGGCACGACATTTGATGCCTCTCATACCGACAAAGAGTATGCCCGCATCGACAAACCAGGGCAGCCAGGCTACTTCACTGCCAAAGGGCCCAAGCGAGGCGATGCAAACCTGGATGGCGTTGTCGATATTGCCGACGTCGTGGCTGTGCTGAATGCTATGGCTAATGACTCGAACGCACCACAATTCAATGTCAATGGCGACAGCGCAGTCGATATTGCCGATGTGGTAGCCGTCCTGAACATCATGGCACAGCAGTAAAAGAATAAAAAAATAAAAGAATGCTCCGCGCATAAAAGCGCGCCTTGGTGCTAGAGCATCCAAGAAAGAATGAAAAATGAAAGCCTGACTTCCTAGCGAAGTTGGGCTTTTTTCGTGTGTATAAACCGCAAAGTCAACAAAAGCAAGGCTGCGATTAAGCGAGCACCATGAGAACTTGTTCTCTGATGGTCAAGCGTGAGCAGTCTCGACGAAGTCAACAAAAGCAACAAAAGCAACAAAAGCAACACGTCATTTCAAGAGAGAGGTTCTCCTTCGCGGGAAAGCCTCTCTTTTTATTGAATTTCGAAACGAACGGTGCAGTTTGCAAGCAATCAAGGCAAAGGGGACAAAATAATTCATAATTCATAATTTCCGAAGAAATTAGAATTAAGAATCATTTCTGTGGCAGGCCGCGGTGCAGTTGCATGGCACCTGCTTTGAGCTGACGGATGGCGTCTCGCAGGAAAGCATTGGTTTCGCGTTCTTGTTGAGAGGGGGCTACGTCGTACTTCGATTTGTTGGGCATGTGGAAAGCTGTGTCCCCAAAGGCGATGCGCTCCTCCAACTTGGTACGCTTCACGATGTCTGCCATGGCCCAAAGCAAGGAGTCGTATCCGACTTCGTCGATTGTCTGCAACATATTACTGCCCACTCGTTTCGACTTCGTGAACGTCATCTCCTTGTCACCAAGATTGAAGAGCAAGTACCTGAGCATGACTTTGTCTCTGACTATTGTGCCCGACATGTTGGCAATCTCGGTAAAGCCGTGGTCGTGGCGATAATCGATATGTAACTCACACCTGACGGTATCGATAGTCACACGTCGTCGTGCATCATCGAAAGCCCTGAGATACAACCCTCGCATCAGTCCGTCGAAGCGCAGCAACCGACACTTTTTGTAATCGACATAGAGCGTCCCATCGAGGATAACGTAGTCGGCACTAGCGGGCTTCCCTGTAACTTGAATCTTGCGTATCTCCGTGCCGTCTTCTTCCGTGAATGCAATACTCGAGACGTCGTAGAGTTTCCCTCGCCTGCTCAGCACGATGTCGGCAGGAACAATGGCGAAGTCCCACTCGTTGTAGTATGCAAGTATGGGAGCAAGATACAGGAAAGAATGCATGTTGGTACGTCCCAAGCCTTTCAGGTCGGGATTGTCAAGAACACCAGGTTCCTTCAACATACCGCGATTGCCGCTATGAAAAATCACATCGCGCAACTGCACACATGACTTGGCACTCAGAAAAGCCTCCGCCAGTTCGTCGGTTCCAGGGTACTGCGTAGTAAGGCGGAAGAAGTAGCCAGCCTCTGCTTTCTTGTTCTTACTGGCTTCTTTCTGCATTTTGCGAACCAACCGATACAGGACATCGTCGTTGCCCACCACTGTCAACTCGCGCAACGTAGAGGCGACAGGCTTCAGGAGAATGGTGTCAGGAAGCTCGGAGGCTCTATGGCTGACTTTCTTATAACCGATGCTAGAGATGCGGAGCACATCGAAGGGGAGGCATTGCAGCGAGAACTCGCCATCGTAGTTGCTGATGGTGCCACACGAGGAAGAGACATAAATGCTGACGTACGGTACAGGCTCTCGAGTCTCTGCATCCAGAACGACAGCGGTCAGGGTGTCAGTCAATTCCTGTGCTTGAGTCAGGCTTGAAAGTCCGAACAATATTATAGTAAGAAATGTCCTCATATCTAACGGTCCTCCGGATAACTGATGCCTGTCAACACCTTTCCTGTCGGTGTTATGCCCTCAGCACTTACGGTAATGCTTGTAGAGAGGCTGTTGTTCCATAGCGTAACGTCGGCGTGACCATTCTCGTCAAGCTCCAGATTGGGATTCCAATAGAGGGTGCGACGATAATCTTTAAGAGATGGAAGCGGACGCTGGCGATAGCAGGGGCTATAGAACTCCTCGCTGACGTCGTAGCCATGCAGGACGAAGTGTCGGTCGCGATAAGTAGGACGAACACCTTTTGTCAAGGGATCTAATCCGATGTCAACAGTCGGCTGGTTGGCTCCCCAATAGCGACGGCTGCCTTCCATGCGAGGTGCATAGTCGGTAATGAGCTTAATCGAACGAAGCGAGCGCAGGAAGTTGAGCGACTGCGTTGTGACATCAAGGCCTGTAAGCGAGTACGCCACTCTGTTTGAAGTGCTCCAGCCTCCGCCACGACGGGAATAAGTGTCTGCAACATACGAACCACCCACATAGTCAGCAGGATCAGACCATCTGTAACGCGCAGACCACGAGTTATCGGGTCTAAGGGAAAGATACTGTTCATTGTCGAGAACGGTTCCACCAAAGCGCCCTGCTCCGTGGTAATTGTCTCTGGAGTCGCGTCCCATCCAATCCTCTCTCCAACCAGAGCCTCCATAACTCTCGCCACTGCTCCAACCTTCAAAAGCAGATCTTTGCGCTGCAAATTGTGCTCCAGCATATGTGGTGTAATCGCGATACATGTTCATGTCGCCCACATAAAGCCGCTTCGTCCACTCTGCAAAAGATTGCGGACCAGGGAACCAGCCTGGCGTGAAACCTGCATCCACACATTCATTGAATGTCTCGTAAGCATCGCGAGTAATAGCAGGATGCGAGGGGTCGAAGTCTCGCAGACCACCATGCTTGGAACGAACCGTAACCTGGGCAAGCGTCTGACCTGTACGAAGAGAAGGAATCAAAACTGTGCCTTCACGAGGTGGTGCTACGTGCGTATGATAATAGCTGAACGGCTTGCAGAAGCGAGGATGATAGGGCGTCAGACGAACATAGAACTCGGGATATTCTGTTTCGGTCGGCTTTATCCACTGATGCTCAAGCGAAGGAACAGCACGGCCTTTGTCGAGTTTCTTCTTGCGTTTGCGCAACAGACGTTTCGTCTTTTTGCTTTCCGGTTTCGACATCTTCCACTTCGTCGTATCTGAAGCCGACAGATCCAGGATGCAATCGTGATAGAAGCCAGGAACTTCGAGCACGAAGCGTCCTTTCTTTGTCGTGATGTCGCCATAGACGCTCTTCAAGCCGATAGCAGACATCTGACGATACTCTGCATGGACGCGCACCTCACGCTTCAGGTTGCCTTCATCATAATAGTTACGTCCGTCGAAAGAAGCCGACTCGTTGTCCTTCAGGAGATAGCTGTAGGCATTGTGCTTGTCGCGCTCCTCGCCTGCATTACCCAATAGAGGTATCATGCCTTGAGGTTTCCTGAGACGAGAAGAAAACCACTCACCGCCCACAGGATTTGCGAAGTCGTACTTCTTGATTTCCTGGTCGGTCATGTTGCCCCAACCATCCCAGCCTTCGTGACCTATGGCTACGTAGCGATAGACAGCACCGAAATAGACTGGCGTCTTCTCTATGGGATGGTTGATGCGGAAGATGCCAGGCGTGGCCATCGTTATCCAGTTGTGGCGTCGCCATCCCTGCACCATCAGCAAAAGGTCTAAATGGCGACGATGCTCTTCGTCATCTTCCTCGAAATAGTAGTCAGGCTGCTCCACGAAACCTCGTATCTGGCTACACAACAGCATCTCGGTCAAGATGTTACTGCTGTCATAAAGGTACTCGGATGTGGAAGCATCACGTACAGCCAACGAGATTGTCGAGCCCGCTGCCATAGGGTTCTGCACAGAGAGATGTATGGAATCGAAAGGCTCATAAGTTGTCTTGATGTCACCAAAATGCATATCGGCATCATCGATGTCCTTTTGATGTCGGACAAAACAAAGCCTGTCGCTATACACGCGACCTTGGGCATTATAAACCGTTATCTGAGCCACACCAGTTGGAAGCGAATCCGTCGGAATGCTTATCTGCGTGTCCTGAGCACGGAACTTCTGGAAGTAATGCAGGGCACCTCCCACCATGACTGTAACGCCCAAAGTCTCGTTAGCTGCCTCACCACGAGGTTGTAGAGAAAGTAGCAACTTGTCGTCCAACACATCTGCCCGAACAGCACATCCGTCTGTCTCGGCTTTTGGCATTCGCTGGCGTATTACGGCATTGCTGTCACTGGTGAAGATAGTTGAATAGGTTACGCCATGCTCGTAGTCGAACTCCAGCGTTCCACGTCCGCGATTCTCTGTCCGACATTCCTGAATCAGGCGACCTCCCTTGCCATAGAGTCGCATTGTGCCAGATAAGTGCTCGCCATCTGCCTCGTTCGCCTCGAAGGCAACCCGTGCCCTCGTGCCTTCCACTATCACGCCACCCTCAGGGTACAAGTTCAGGACGGGTGGAGCCTTCTTCACTTCCGTACGAAAATAGCGCATGTGCGGACGTTCCGTCATGTCGTGGCTATAGACGCCTGGTACCTCAGGTTTATCATAGAGGGGGAAGATGCGGCAGTAAAGCTTCTCGTAGTCGCGATAGAACTCCTTGGCCATCTTCTTGTTGAAGAACCACTGCTCGGCTGGCCAGGTGTGAGGGTGTTGATACTCACCCCAGTTCAATTGCCAACGCGTGTAGGCTCGCAGTTCATAGAAACCACCATAGAGTGAATCGTTCAGCACGAATGAGCCAGCACCCTGCCCGTCCTTCAACTTCACCAGATGCCGCTCCAGCATATAGCCTTCCTGATTCCAGAGTTCAGCATAGAGCAGTTGACTCAGGTTCGTGAGCTTGCCTGTGTCGCTTCGACGGACGTATGCCTTGAAGTAGAGCGTGTCACCAGCAAAGTAACAGGTGTTGTCCATGTGGAGGAACACTTCTTCCTGTGGTATGTTCCTGCCAAAGAGTTCAAGATGCTCCTTCCAGCCCTCCAGCGACGAAGGAAGAGTCGGGTTCGCCTTTGTGCCCTGAAAGATGTCTGAGAAGTCCCACATCAGGCTGTCGCTTTCTGCTTTCAGGAAAGATGGGAAGCAGAACATCACGAAGGAGAGTATTGCATAAAGGGTGCTGTTATGTTTCATGTGCTTAGTTATGTTTCTTTAAGAAATGTGACTCAATTTGCTTGAGGCTGGCTTTCCCTTCTATATATATAAGTATAAGAGACTGGCTGGTCTGTCGGAAGAAGATATAGCTGTGCAACCCCTTGCGCTTAGGAAGTTCGTAGAGTTTGTGCCCGCCATGTTCTTCTTGCAGTATTGCTTGGGCTGCATCTGTCTGGACCAATGCTTCAATGTGCTGCCTCTCTGTGGCTGACGGTCTATTTATCTCCAGACTATGGAAGAGGCTCAGGTTGTACTTCTTTAGTCTTCCTGCTCCCATCATTACTTCCGTTACGTTCTTTCCTACCGCGTACTCGTCGAAGACTGCCTGTATGGCACACCCCTTCTGGGCATGAACACCTATGCTCACGCCACCGAGTATCAATATGAGCAAGAGCATCCTTTTCATCTTTCGCCTTGGTCGATGGGGTTAAACATTTCTGCCATTTGCTTCTGCATCAGCAGAGAGGCATCTGCTTCTATTTCTTCACCAGCAATACGCACGCTACTGATATTGTATTGATGATATTGATACCATCCTAGGAAAGCTGCAAGACAGAGACATGCAGCAATAGTAATAGCTTTGAAGGGAAGGTTAACATAGGAAATCTCCTTCTTGGGACAGCAGACGTACATAAAAGACATTGTGGCTCTAATCTCGTCGAAACGCGGGTCATCTGCTTCGCTGCTGCAAAGGAACTTACGCAGCTGTGCCTCCTCCCTTTCGGAAGTCTCTGCCAGGAAGTAGCGCTCTGCCAAGTCTTCCCAATATGATAGGTCGTGCTGTTTCATTTCCTTGTCTTTTTATAGATTTCTCTTATCTTCTTTCGTGCTCTGCTCAGTTGCATTCTGACTGCCGCCTCCTGCATTCCCAGTCTGTTGGCTATCTCGCTATATGTTTCATCGTTTACATCGTGACGTTTCAATATGTCTTGTTGCAGAGGTGTCAGTTGCGTCTTTATCAGTTCCCATATTCGCTTGTATGTATCTTCAACCTCATTGTCAGGAGGCGGGTCTTCGATTTGAACATCTAGGGTAGATATCTGCGGATGTCGTTTGTCAGCTCGCCACAGGCTGATCTGTCTGCGACGCATACTCTGGTATAGCAGTTTCTCACCCTCTTCTTCGCCGCTTGGATGATAGTCTGCAACCCATAGTTTACAAAAGGCATCATGGAGGGCATCGCCTTCCGCATGCGAGAGATCGGATTGCAACCTCTGCTGCAACTTCCTGTAGGCTGCTATCAGGATGTTTTTCTTCATTTACTCACATGCTCTTTCTTATATAACGCCGAAACATTCGTTTTGTAACACAAAAATACAAAAAAGTTCACATTCCATGCCTTTTTGTCCATCATTATTTGTATTTTTGCACTCGGATAACAAAGTTTACCAATATTTATTAAACAAATGAACACTTTATTTAAGACAACGCTGGCTGTGTCGCTGGCTATCTTCAGCAGCACGGCAGCGATGGGGCAATCTGACTCCCTCAGCATTGAGAACAGAGCTGTCACCATCACAAAGAATGGCAGAGTAGAATTTAAGGGAATCACGGACAAGAAGTGGTTCCAGGAACTGCAGAGCCGCATCAAACTGCACGGCTATGCTCAAGCGGGCTACACCTACTCGCATCAGGGCGGAGAGAACAAGAACACGTTCGACCTGAAGCGCGTCCTCTTCTGGGCTGAAGCCAAGATAACGGACCGCTGGTCGTTCCTCTTCATGCACGACTTCTCGAGCGTCGTACAGGAGTACTACACGGACTATCGCCTTACGCGCAACAAGGCGCTTACCATTCGCTTTGGCCAGTTCAAGAATGGTCTCTCGCTCGAGAACCCCCTCTCCCCTACTTCGATGGAGGCTATCGATGTCTATAGCGAGGCTGTGACGTTCCTGACCGGCTGCGGCAGCGACCCCTTGCTAGGCGTTCAGTATGGTCGTGACCTGGGTCTGTCGCTCTTCGGAGAGACGAACAACGGCAAGTTCCGCTACGAACTGGACGTGATGAACGGCCAAGGCATCAACAAGAAGGACGGCAACAAGTTCAAGGACATCATTGCCCGACTGGAGTATCGTCCAGTACAGGGGCTGAACATCGTTACGACAGGACAGTTCGGTCGCGGTCACAATATCCTGACCGGCATTATGAGGTCAGTATACAATCCCTTCATCGCGGACGGACAGGACTACAAGCGTCATCGTTGCACCATTGGTGCTGACTACAAGTCAAGAGCCTTTAATGTTCATGGCGAATACCTGAATGGTTGGGACGGCGATGCCCATAGCTGGGGTGCTTACGTGACTGGAGCAGTGCCCTTGGCTCGCTTTGGCGCTCCTGAATTGGGGAAGAGGCTGGAGCTGGTTGGTTCGTACGACTTCTTCAACTTCAACACAGACCTCGGCATGGACCAGCACAAAGCCATCGGCGGCTTGCAGTACTGGTTCTACAAGAAGTGCCGCTTGCAGGTGCAATATGTTTACAAGAATGCTTATCTGACCGGCAGTCCGAGCGACCCCACCTCTCAGTTCGTTCATGGCGCCAACCACGCCATCCAATGCCAGTTGCAAGTGAGGTTCAATTAAGCCTCTCCCCAGCCCTCTCCTAAAGGAAAGGGTGTAAATAGTCAATAGTAAATCGTCAAATTGTAAATTAATTCGTTGTGTTTATAAAAGTTTTCTTGACCATCATCTTCTTGGCCGTGATGGTTGGCGTGGGCATCTACTCCCACAAACAGGCCAAATCAGTTGACGGCTTCGTTCTTGGCGGGCGTGCCGTTGGTCCGTGGCTCACTGCATTTGCTTACGGAACGAGTTATTTCTCTGCAGTCGTCTTTGTCGGTTATGCCGGACAGTTCGGCTGGCGGTACGGCCTTTCAAGCGCTTGGATAGGCATCGGCAATGCCGTAATCGGCTCTTTGCTTGCCTGGCTTTTGCTGGGAAAGCGCACGAAACTGATGACGCAGCACATCGAGAGTCGCACGATGCCTGACTTCTTCGGCACTCGCTACAGCAGTCAGAACCTGCGTGTCGTGGCCAGCATCATCGCTTTCGTGTTCCTGATTCCCTATACAGCCGGTGTTTATAGCGGCATTTCGCGTCTCTTCGAGATGGGATTCGGCATTCCATACGAGTATTGTGTCATTGGTATGGCAGCCTTTACAGCCATCTACGTCATCTTCGGAGGCTACAAAGCAACCGCGATGAACGACTTCATCCAAGGCATCATCATGCTCTTCGGCATCGTGGCAGTCATCATTGCCGTGCTGAATGCGCAGGGAGGATTGGTGACAGCGGTAGAGAAGTTGGCCACTCTCCCATCCGATGCTGACCCGACAGTCAATGGAGGTTTTGCATCTTGGTTCGGTCCAGATCCTTGGGGACTGCTTGGCGTTGTCGTCCTGACCTCGCTTGGCACAATGGGTCTGCCGCAAATGGTGGGTAAGTTCTACTCGATTACCGACGAGAGCGCCATTCGTCGTGGCACCATCATCTCCACCATCTTCGCCTTCATCATTGCTGGCGGATGCTATTTCCTCGGAGGTTTCGGACGCCTTTACGAGCCCGTCATCAACGAAGCGACAGGCAAAATCGCCTTCGACAGCATTATTCCTGCCATGCTTGTCACGCTTCCCGATGCCCTCATCGCACTCGTCGTGCTGCTGGTTCTCTCGGCTTCGATGTCCACACTGGCTTCGCTGGTACTCACCTCATCGAGCACCATGACTCTCGACCTCATTTATCGCGACAAGAAGTCCTTGCCCGGAGAGGTGGAGGAAGGCAGTATCGACGATGTTGTGGCCGAGAAGGTGGAGCGCAGAAAAGTCGTTGTGATGCGCGTTCTGATAGTCTTCTTCATCGTCATCAGCCTGATGATTGCGCTGAATCCCCCAACCTTCATCGCTCAATTGATGGGCATCTCTTGGGGTGCACTTGCAGGAGCATTCCTCGCTCCCTTCATGTTGGGACTTTATTGGAAAGGCGTCACGAAGTCGGCAGTCTGGGCTTGCTTCATTTGGGGCGTAGGCTTGACAGTCGTCAACATGCTCATGGGCAACCCCATCAACCCGATTAACTGCGGTGCCCTCGCCATGATTGGCGGCTTCCCAGTAGTTTGGATTGCCAGTCTCGTCAGCCCGAAACTCCAGAAGAGCTACGTCGAAAAGATGTTCGAATGCTATCACGTCAGTTGATTTGACAGTATAAGTCAGCAGACTTAACGAGCCTATTTCGTTAAATGGTCATGAACATTTAATTAAATGGTCATGAATATTTAATTAAATGTTCATGAATATTTAATCAACCCAACGTGTTAAGTTGAGCGACGAGGCACAGAAGGTTGAGTCAGACAGGCTGCAAGGTTGAGTCGATAAACAGCAAGGGGGACACCACACGGCGTCCCCCTTTATATTATATATAATGTGTCGTTTACTTCTTTGCCTCAGCGATATAGGCGAGTGAACTGCGGCATTGGTCGGTGATGTACTGCCAATCCTTGGCCTGCACCTTGTCGCTGGGGAAGAGTTTACTGCCCATACCGACGCAGAAAGCACCCGCTTTGAACCAAGCCGTCAGGTTCTCCTTGTCGGGAGAAACGCCTCCAGTCACCATAATCTTGCTCCAAGGCATGGGAGCCAGCGTGCCTTTCACGAAAGCAGGACCATAGACGTCGCCCGGAAAGACCTTCGTCACGTCGCAACCCAGCTCTTGAGCCGTACCGATTTCGCTAACCGTTCCGCATCCAGGAACATAAGGAACGAGGCGGCGATTGCAGACGTGAGCTATCTCAGGATTGAGCAACGGACCTACCACGAAGCAGGCTCCGAGCTGGATATACAGGGCAGCCGTGGGTGCATCCACAATCGAGCCGACACCCATCGCCAGCTCGGGACACTCTTTCGCCGCAAACTTCACGCATTCAGCAAACACCTCGTGAGCAAAGTCGCCACGATTCGTGAACTCGAAAGCCCGCACGCCACCAGCGTAGCAAGCCTTTATCACCTGCTTTGCGACCTCGGCATCGCTATGATAGAACACAGGCACCATGCCCGTCTGCTGCAACTTCTGCAGCACTTGTAACTTGTCGAATTTAGCCATTATTCCTATTCTTACTTAAGTCCTTCCCTTCAGGGGAGGATTTAGGAGAGGCTTATCTCTCCACTCTTCCGTTGCCGTTGCCGTTCATGAGGCTCTCCACCTCGCTGACTGAGACGAGATTGATGTCGCCTGGAATTGTGTGTTTCAGGGCACTTGCGGCAACCGCGAACTCCAATGCCCATTGCATCGGTTTGCCATTTGCCAAGCCGTGAATGATGCCAGCGCTGAAAGCGTCGCCACCTCCAACACGGTCCACGATGGGATTTATCTCGTAGCGACGGCTCTCGCAGAACTCCTTGCCATCGTAAATCAAAGCCTTCCAGCCATTGTGCGACGCGCTGAAACTCTCGCGCAGAGTGCCCACGACGTACTTGAAGTCGAAGGCTTTCGCCATTCCCTGGAAGATATTCTTGTAGCCGTCGGCAGCCGTGTTGCCATTCTCGACGTCAGCATCGGGACGGAAACCCAGGCACTTCTCGGCATCTTCCTCGTTTCCGATGCAAACATCGACGTACTCCATCAAGGGACACATCACTTTCTGTGCCTCCTTTGCCGTCCATAACTTGTGTCGGTAATTGAGGTCGCAGCTGATGGTAACGCCGGCTTTCTTGGCTGCGATGCAGGCCTTCTCGATGCATTCGGCAGTACTCTTCGACAAAGCAGGCGTGATGCCGCTCCAATGGAACCAGTCGGCATCGCAGAAGATGGCGTCGAAGTCGAAGTCATCCGGCGAGGCCTGACTGATGCTGCTATTGGCTCTGTCGTAAATCACCTTACTGGAACGAAGGCTCGAACCCGTTTCAAGATAATAGATGCCCAAGCGGTCGCCACCACGAGCCACGAAGCTCACGTGCACGCCAAAGCGGCGAAGGCTGTTGATGGCGGCTTGTCCTATCTCGTGCGCGGGTATCTTACTTATGAAGAAAGCCTCGTTGCCATAGTTCTGGAGGCTGACAGCGACGTTTGCTTCGCCACCTCCATAGTTGACATCAAAGCTGTCGGACTGGACGAATCTGCTGTTTCCTGGAGTTGACAGGCGCAGCATAATCTCTCCCATAGTAACAATCTTTGCCATATTTCGATGTGTAATCTTACTTCTTTTGATGTTATCTTGTGCAAAGATATACATTATTTTTGGAAAAGAAAATACTAATGAGCAATATTTTTTTGCAAAAGTTGTTTTTTTATTCGAAAAAGGGGGAAAGGCAAGGGAAAATGTTGTAACTTCGCAGCGTGAATGGCACGATTACCACATCGAAAGGGCTACTTGCCCTGAGTCCGCTGATAGTTTTCCTGTTGCTCTACTTGTTCCTGAGTCTTGCAGCAGACGATTTCTATGCGGTTCCCCTGACTGTTGCGTTCCTCGCAGCCTCCATCTACAGCCTGTTCATCATGCGAGGGCTGTCGATAGGCAAGCGTTTCGAGCGACTGGCAGAAGGCGCAGCATCGCCAAGCGTCATGCAAATGCTGTGGATATTCATCCTTGCTGGAGCCTTTGCCGCTACCGCAAAGCAGATGGGAGCTATAGATGCCACCATACATCTTGCGCTTACAGCGGTTCCTCCAGGCTTTCTGCTGAGTAGTCTTTTCCTGGCTTCTTGCTTCATCTCACTCGCTACGGGAACCAGCGTAGGCACCATTGCAGCCCTCGTTCCCATTGCAAGTAGCATGGCAGAACAGACCGAAGCCAGCACAGCCATGATGGTGGCGATCGTGGTTGGGGGCGCTTACTTTGGCGACAACCTCAGCTTCATCTCCGACACCACCATTGTGGCAACGCAAACTCAGGGTTGCGAGATGAAGGACAAGTTCCGTGCAAACATCTGGATTGCCCTGCCTGCAGCCATCATTTGTCTCGTACTTTATGCTTGTTTGCCAGCCGTCAGCGTACAGCCCGACAATCTGGGCGAGGTCTTCTACCCTGCCATTATACCTTATATATTTATTATAGTGGCAGCCCTCGCCGGCATGGATGTGATGCTGGTGCTTGCCTCGGCAACCGTTCTGGCTGGCCTGATTGGCATAGCATCCAGCGCATTGACACCCTTTGGATGGCTCAAAGCGATGAACGACGGCATCATGGGCATGAGTGAACTCATTATTGTGACGCTCCTGGCCGCAGGCTTGATGCAAGTCATCCGACAGGCTGGCGGTATAGATTGGCTGATGCAACTGTTCAACAGCCGTCGTGGAAGCCGAAGGAAGGCTGAGCTAAGCATGGCAGGAATGGTAGTGCTGACGGACTTCTGCACTGCCAACAACACGATTGCGATACTGAGTGTCGGTCCGCTTGCCCGCTATCTTGCTCTGCGTTACAACATCCCAGCAAAACGCGCAGCAAGCATCCTCGACACCTTCAGCTGCATGGCTCAAGGCATCATCCCTTACGGCGCACAAATGCTCATAGCGAGCGGCCTGGCTGCAGTCAACCCTCTCGACATCATTCCATACCTCTACTATCCATACATCTTAGGTGTAGTGGCACTCATCTACATCATAATTCCCCGTAAAGAATGCAACTCATAACCAAATATTTCAGCCTGACTGACCAGCAGAAGCAGCAGTTCGAGGCACTCGACGCACTCTATCGCGACTGGAACAGCAAGATAAATGTCATCTCGCGAAAGGACATCGACAACCTCTACGAACACCATGTCCTGCACAGCCTCGCGATAGCCGAACTGATTCGCTTCAAGCCTGGCACCAACATCATGGACCTCGGCACCGGAGGCGGCTTCCCAGGTATTCCCTTGGCCATCATGTTTCCGGAAGCTAAGTTTCACCTCGTCGATTCCATCGGCAAGAAGATTCGTGTCTGCGAGGAGGTCAGCAAAGCGCTCGGATTGCAGAATGTCACTACACAATGGTGCCGAGCAGAAGAGGTGAAGCAGCAGTTCCACTTCATCGTATCGCGTGCCGTGATGCCCCTACCCGACCTGGTGAAAATCATACGCAAGGCTGTCAGCAAGGAACAGTTCAACGGTCTGCCCAACGGCCTCATCTGTCTCAAGGGCGGAGAACTGGAGCAGGAAGCTCGTCCGTTTGGCAAAGCCGCACAAATCACCTCACTTAGCGAATACTTCGAAGAGCCCTTCTTCGAGACAAAGAAACTCGTATATCTTCCATTATGAAGTACATATCATTCACTTTCAACCCCATACAAGAGAACACCTACCTGCTGTGGGACGAGACGACACTCGAGGCAGCCATCGTAGATCCTGGTTGCTGGAACCGACAGGAAGAGCAGTTGCTGGAGGGAAGCATCAAGGCTCATGGCCTGAAGATGAAGTATGCCCTGCAGACTCACGCGCACTTCGACCACACTTTCGGCTTGCCTTTCGTCTATCGCACCTTCGGACTTAAGCCCATCTTCCACGTCAAGGAAGACCAGACCTACCGTGACATGCCAGCAATGGCTGCGCAGTTCGGGCTAAACATCGGTGGCGGAATGCCTCCCGTAGAACGGCTTCTGAACGATGGCGACACGCTGAAGCTTGGAGAAAGCGCTATCCGTCTCATCCACACACCTGGGCATACACCTGGCTCTGCCTCGTTCTACCTGCCCGATTCAGGACTCCTGCTTTGTGGCGACACCCTGTTCCAAGGTAGCATCGGGCGCACCGACCTGCCTGGAGGTAACTTCGAGGCAGAGTTGGACAGCATTAAGAACAAACTCTTTACTTTGCCCGACGAAACCGACATCCTTTCAGGACATGGACCGGCTTCCACAATTGGCTGGGAAAAGAAGCACAACTACTGCGTCTAACGCCCTATAGAAGTAAAATAGGTTTCCTTATGGTTTCTTAGGACTTGCGCCTGATGTGCCGTCAACAGGCTTCTTAGGTGATGCGCCTGTAGTGCCGTCGAGGTTCACGATTGCCGTTGGGTTGGGTTTATACACAGCATTCTCACCTTCCGTTTCATAGATGCAATGATGCAAGTCCTGCATAGAGATTGAGACAGCATCACGACTTAACTCAGGCACATTGTAGCTCTTCAGGAGCAAGATGTTCCATTCGGGATCTTCCTGCGGAATGACGAAAGGCTTATGCGCCTTGCCGTCCTTGTCGAAATAAGCGATAAAGAGGCGTGTGTAGTTCTCGTCCATCCTACGGCTGCTAAAGGCAAACCAACGGCTATTGCTGCTCCAAGAATGGAAACTATCGACGTCGGGTGAGTTCGCTTCGGTCAAGGGATAGCAATCGCCCGACTGAAGGTCTTTCACCCAAAGGTCGCTGGACTTGTGCCATATATGGAACTGTCCGTAGTCTCCAAGGGTGAAGAGCAGGTACTTTCCATCGGGTGAGACACGGGGTAGGGATGCGCTTTTGTTCAGGGCCGTTGCATCGAGGACGGTGTGTTTGTCGCCGAACTTCATTGTTTGCGTGTTGTAGGTTCGGCTGTAGATGTTGTATCGCAGTGACTCAAAACCGTCATCGAGTTCGTTGTCGATGTTGTCGGTCTGTTGTTCGTAATGTGCGGCACAGAAGAAAAGTGTCTGTCCATCGGGTGTCCATGCTGGGAATGTCTCGTACTCATCGGGGTCGCAGTCGATGTCATAGACCTTGTTGGTGTTCATGTCGAAGAGTATGAGGTCGCTGCCATAGTCGATGACTTCCACCTTCTGTGTGTCGCGAGTGTGGAACACTTGTCCGGTGGAATTTACCGAATAGGCTATGAGCGGTAGGGTAGGGTGCCATGCTGGATAAACGCCAGCCGAGAGTGTGCTGTCGGTCTTGAGGTTCATCTTGCGCTGTTCTTTTCCATCGATGATGATTGTGCCCCCTTGGTGCTGTCGGAGGTGCATCTGCATTCGTCCTGTGCGGTTGTAGTCTTGGTAGGCATGGCAGTTCACACATTGTCCAGTGGAGGCATCGACGCTGAAGTCGCGGTTGTCGTAGATGACCTTCTCCTCGAAGTCACTCATACGTCTTTGGCAGATGTAGATGTCCTCATAGTCCACGTATGAGGGTTGTATCAGTCGGTAGGAGATGTATGGATCCACTTCTTCTTCCGCCACAGGGTTTTTGAGTTCGGGGTACTGAGTCCATGAACCGTTGTGTCGCACATAGACGGTGGTGTAGATGGTATCGCCCTTAGCGCTTTGCAAGAGCTTGTGCCATTGGTCGGTGTTGATGTCGGTTTCCTTTCCTTTCACCACGATTCCTTTGGCATCGGCTTTCGTGTGAATATGGGTGATGTAGTCATCCCCTTCGTTGTCGATGCGCAGGTTCATGGGCGCGATGTTGGGTGGCAGTGTGGCTCCGTTGTTGTCTGGGAAGACGTTAGCGGGTTCTTGTGCCAGTTTGGAGTCCTTAGGCAGTTCGGCTGTGCACGATACCGCAAGGATCAGTATGGCTATGAGGTGGATATATTGTCGCATGCTTAAGTTATTGACCTTTGATTATTGACCATTAATAATTGACCGTTGACCATTGACCGTTGACCGTTGACCATTGACTATTGATTATTGACCATTAATAATTGACCATTGACCGTTGACCATTGACCGTTGACCGTTGGCTTCGCCTAAAATGCTCACGCTCGGCATAGCTTGAACAAGTTCGGCTCTGCCCTCGCTTAATCGCATTTTTGATTGTCGAAACGCTCCTTGATATCAGCATCGATGTTCACTTGACTCAGATCGATATTGCCTTGCAGGTTGGCGAAGAGCAGTGCGGCCTCTTGGTAGTGGCGTGGAATCTTGTTGCCGTTCTCGTGTTCCCACACTGGCAGCATCTTGATGAAGAGTGGCCAGAAGTCGTTGATGTCCTTGAGGATGAGCGCGCAGTCGAGCGAGAGGGTCACCATCTGGCGTGTTCCTCCCCGCATGGTGGCGTAGTTCTGTAGCAAGTATGCCTCTACGTGTCCTCCGTCGCCATCGAGGATATTGTTGTACTCCAGCAGCGGTTCTATCGCTTTGCACTCAGCCTTGTAGTCAAGTTCTGTGTCGATTTGGTAGAACGGGTGTGCATTGAGTTGTCGGGCGTATTTTCGGGCAAGGACTTGTTCGCCGTTTAGCAATGACGCGCGGAGCATATAGCTCAGGTATTGGGGTCTCAGTCCGTATTCCACCATGTCCTCCATGCACCAGGTTGACAGTGGGCGCTGCGTAATCGGAGTCCCCATCGGGGTAGTTGTAGAGGCTTTCGCCCGATAGTCCCAGTTTGTAGAGTGCCAGTCGAGTGTAACATACCTGTATGCGTGTGGGTGGCAAGTCATGTTTTTGTTGCAGGGCGATGTCGAGCACTTTCTGCCAGTCATTCTTGTCCACGGCTTGTTTCATCCTCAGGATGTTTCGGTAGTTCTCGTCTTTGAATGTGCGTTGGTAGGTGTGCCAGCCCATCAAGCCCATGGCCAATAGGGCAATGGCGAAGTAGATGATAGTGGTCTTGCTGGATAGAGTAGATTTCCCAGTTTGACGAGTCTTACCAGTTTGACAGGTTTCGATAGTTTTGCTGGTTTTTCTTCTTTGTTTTGTCCACCAGTATCTCAACAATGCCGCTAACGCTACCAAGACAATGGCGATGATGAGCCAGTTGAACTCTGTGCCAGATTCCTTGAACGTGTAAAGTTCATAGCCTCTGGAGGTAAAGTTTCCGAGCAGGAACAAAGATGGCAGGTAGCATAAAGGTGCCCACGCCCATTTCAGTTTTGAGCAGCATTGTAGCAGCAAGGCAAGCAGTGTGAGGAGCAGAGTGAGTATTGATGCGCCCAGCAGTGGTTGTGTCATGCAGGCGCAGATGGCAGACGAGCACCAGGTGGCGATGCCCCAGACGCCTTGGCTCATCAGTTGTGAAGTATAGGTGGGTGTCAGGTAGAAGGGAGTCATGCCAGCCACCTCGACGAGGTATTCCTTTCTGATGCCGATTAACACGAACAAGCAGAAAGAGATGAACAGCAAAGGGGGCAGGAGACGGAA
>CACXUA010000036.1 GCA_902770725.1 uncultured Bacteroidales bacterium
TGATGAACCGCCTGATTCAGGGCGACGTCGGCTCCGGCAAGACGATGATCGCGGCGGCCTGCGTCTGGTACGTTTGGAAAAACGGCTATCAGAGCGCGTTCATGGCGCCGACGGAGATCCTTGCCGAGCAGCATGAGAAGACGCTCAAGGGCTTTCTGGAGCCGCTCGGGCTGCGCGTGGGCCGGCTCGTGGGCAGCATGACGGCAAAGCAGAAGCGCGAGACAAACGAGCTGCTGCAGACGGGGCTGCTGGACGTCGTCGTCGGCACGCACGCGCTGATTCAGGACGCGGTGCAATTTCAGAAGCTCGGGCTCGTGATCACCGACGAGCAGCACCGCTTCGGCGTGGGGCAGCGCTCGGCGCTGACGGAAAAGGGCGACCATCCGCACACGCTCGTCATGAGCGCGACGCCGATTCCGAGAACGCTGGCGCTGATGATCTACGGCGATCTGGACGTGAGCGTGATCGACGAGCTGCCGCCCGGCAGACATCCGATCGAGACCTACGTCGTGGACGAGCGCTACCGGGAGCGCCTGACCGCGTTCATGGAAAAGCTGATCGCCGAGGGTCGGCAGGTGTTCGTGGTATGCCCGATGGTGGAGGAAAACGAGGATCTGCCCGAAGGGCTCAAGAGCGCCGAGGAGCATGCGCGCACGATTCAGAGCGCGCTCCCCAACCGGCGCGTGGCCTGCGTGCACGGCCGGATGAAGGCGAAGGACAAGGAGGCGGTCATGGCCGCTTTTGCCGGAGGAGAGACGGACGTTCTGGTCGCGACGACGGTGATCGAGGTCGGCGTAGACGTGCCGAACGCGGCGCTGATGATCGTGGAGAACGCCGAGCGCTTCGGTCTGAGCCAGCTGCACCAGCTGAGAGGCCGCATCGGGCGCGGAAAGTTCCAGTCCTACTGCGTTCTCGTCTCCGACTCCGAGACGCCGGAGGCCAGAGCGCGGCTGCGCGTGATGAAAGATACGTCGGACGGCATCAAGATCGCGGAGGCGGATTTACGCCAGCGCGGGCCGGGCGACTTTTTCGGCAGCCGGCAGCACGGTCTGCCGGAGATGCACGTGGCCGATCTCTGCGACGACATGAACGTGCTGGAGGAGGCCAGAGACGCGGCGCAGGCGCTGCTGCAGCGCGACCCCGATCTGACCGAGCCCGGAAACCGGCGGCTGCGTGCGCAGTGCGACCGCCTGTTTGAAATCAAGGAGTGCCCTTATGTCGCTGAGCCAGAGGCACTTGAAATCAATGTCAAAGACAAGAAGGCAAAGGTGGAGAAGGCAGAGAAGTCGGAGGCAGTTGCAACGGCAGAACTGACTGAAATAACACCAGATAGCCATGCCGCCTGGCATACTGCCCTGAAAAGGGCAAACCTCGTCGATGGCAAGATTGACTGCGACCACATGCGTTACAACAATCTCATGGCTATCATCACAAAGGGTGGCTTACCAAATCTCATCGAAGATGAAAGTCAGGCATTTGCGCTCGTCAGGCATTACATGCCTGTTTATTGGGGAAAGGACGAAGCGAAGTGTCGTTCACTCATTAAATTTGGCTACCATGAGTGGGCAGGCAAAGCAGACAATGATGCTGAGACACCTCCCTGTCTTCCTGTTCAACTTCCCGAAACACTCAACTTGCTGCTCAAGCCTTTCCAACCCCAATTTCACGAGATGTTGGCATTGGCGGCAATGGGTTATCTGCCCGCACTTGTTAGTCGCGCGCGTACATATTATTATGGTAAAGTGATTGGTGGCAACCAGTTCATCGTGATTGCCATGCAGTCAGGTCGAGGCAAATCACAAGTCCAGGACCTGAAGAAGATGATTTTCGGCAAGACACTGCAACCACTGCATGACGATGAATGCGAGAAAGAGTACAATAATCAAATCGAACGTGACGAAAAGGCCAACCACAAGGACCGCCCGCAAAAGTACTTTGCGAAAAAACGTATATTCGAACGTGTCAGCCTATCTTCTATATTACAGTATCAGAAAAACCTTGGCAAGGCTGGCATGCTGGCACTGAACTTCAGCGAGGCTAAGCAACTGATTTCCATGAATCGCAGTGAATGGTCAAATCTAACATCTTATCTCCTAAAGGCTTGGGACATAGACCATTACGACCAAGATTACCTGACATCGGTGAATTTTAACGGCGAAGTAAATGCAACAATGGTCGTCACTGGCGTATTGTCTGACATTGTCGATGGCTTGAACAAAAGGACAGACGGTGGGTTGACCTTCAGGTCAATATTGTATGCGGCACACCTGCCATACTCAACATTGCCACCTGCAATCACACCTCTTTCCGAGGACGACCAGAATCGCCTCGACCAACTTCTTGGCGAAGCATTCTCCCACGACGAGAATCGTCTCAACAACGACCTATATTATATCGACCTGCCCAAAACTTCAGAGATGGTCAGGGCTTGGTATGAGGCGATTGAGCAGAAGCATCAGGCGGGTGAATATGGCGAGGCAGAACTATCGCCAGTAACTCGAGTCGGCCAGTTCATGACCCGTGCAGCCTTAGTCCTGACCGCCATCGAAGGCAGTGAGACTGACGAAATAGTAGCGTTCGCAGAATGGTTAGGCAGGACAGCATATTATTATGTGAGGAAACTTTTCGGCAAGAGCCTCCAGAACGACCAAAAGAAGAATGAACAGTACATGCAGAATGTGCGTCGCAGCTCACCAGTCGAAGATGCATTTGCAGCAATGGCAAACATCTTCTCTCGCCAACAGTTTTATGTTTATCGTCAAAAGCAAAACAACTGCCAAACGAAAGAAGAGCAACAGAAGTCGAACGAAGCTTCGAAAAAGAATCTTCAGGCACTGGCATCGGCAGGTCGAATAAAAATCCTGTCTCGCAATCAGTTCCAGAAACTCTAACGCAGGAAAGGGGAAGGGAAAATCCCGCAAAACAAAGAGAAGGGGCTCGAAGCAATATTCGGGCTCCTTTTTTGTTAGTCGCCATTCCAATTCCGAAAGGAAAATCCTTTACAAAATCGGTGTTTCTATGGGTTTGACATAATTCCTTGAATTATTAAAGATTGTTAAATTTAAGTACCTTGCGATACAAGGTATTCATATTATACCTATCTTTGCAGTGTCAAACATCACATTTCAAGTTAGATGAATACGGACAACACGAAATCGCAGATGCGCAAGGGGATGCTCGAGTACTGCATCATGCTCTTGCTCAGACAGCAGCCTTGCTATGCCAACGACATCATTCAAAAACTCCACGAAGCTGATATGATTGTCATGGAAGGCACGCTTTACCCGTTGCTCTCACGCTTGAAGCGCGACGGACTTCTGGGCTACGAGTGGCGCGAAAGTACGCAAGGTCCGCCTCGCAAATACTATGTCCTGACCGACGATGGGCACGAGGCGCTTGCTCAACTCGATGCCAGTTGGGAAGAAATACTGCGAACGGTCAACATACTGAAGAGTTAGAATTAATCACTTTAAAACAATAAGACAATGAAAAAGAACATTAGCATCAACCTGTTTGGCACATTATATAATATAGATGAAGATGCCTACAACCTCCTGGAGAACTACTTGCAGAGCATGCAACGCTATTTTGGCCGTCAGGAAGGTGGGGCTGAGATTGCCGATGACATTGAACACCGTGTGGCAGAACTTCTCTGGAAGAAGAAGGAAGCAGGCATGACTGCTATCGACATCGATGTCGTGAAAGGCATTATCGATACCATAGGCAAGGCAGAAGATATTGCCAGCGACGGAAACAAGGCAGAGAGCGCCTTCGCAAACTACAATAAACAAGAGGGTTCGAGCAGGCAAAGGAGCAGCATCAAAGAAGACTTCAAACACTTCAGCGACGAGGCAGGCAGGTTCGCAGATGATGTTTACGATAAAGGCAAACAGCATATCCGCACGCATCGCTTCTATCGTTGTGCCGACGACAAAGTGCTGGGAGGCGTTTGTTCAGGCTTGGCTGTCTATTTCGATTCAGGCAGTCCCCTCATTTGGCGACTCGGAGCAATTGCCCTCACACTGTTGGGCGTAGGTCTTCCGCCAGCAAGTCAAGTATGATTCGGAACCCGTCATTGTCAAGGACGAAAACAAGGGTTGTCTCAAGGCAGTGCTGTTTGTTATTGGCTTCTGCATCTTGGTGCCCATCATCATCTTCTTTGTCGTGTGGGGAAAGATGTTTTGGACTATCTTCACAGGCTTTTAGTTAGTCCTTCTCTCGCTGCAAGGCTTCCCATCCGCTGCGGTCTTGCCATTGCACGTAGAGGGTCTTGAAGTCATCGCCCTTCAATCGCTTCTTGCCTAAAGAGACGCGAGCATAGGGCGAAGACCATTCCTCGAGGTTACGCTCGTGGGTATAGTCCCACTTGCCATACTTGCGCTTCAACTGTTTGCGAATCTGATTGGTCTTCATCAGCAGACCAACTTCGTTGCCCGCAATCTCGATGAAATAGACTGTGACGAGATGAACGGTATGCGATTGAGGCGTTGCCAGCACTTCAATCCTTGCACCGACGCCATCAAAGAGACCCGACAGAACAGTGCATTCATCATCCTCCTCCTCGAACTCGAAGCCTTTGTCCTCAAGGGCATCCACGAACTCGTCTCTGTCTCCGCCGAGCTCTAAACCAAGGAACTGGGAGTGCCTCTGAGCCGACATGCACAGCGATATTCCCAATAAGATGATGAATAACTTACTTCTCACTTATTTTATGAACTTCTTTCCTTTCTTCACAACGATACCCTTCGTCGGCTTATCCTTTCCGACGGGCTGTCCTGCGAGGTTGTAGAGCTTTGCCTCTGCTCCGTCGCCAAAAGGGCGTCGAACAGTTTCCAAGCCATCGGGGTCTTCCTTGTCGATGGTAACGACATCGCCTTCCTTCACATTGGGAATGGTATAGACTTCGCCATCGTTGGTCGGTTTCACTTTCTCGCCATTCAGACGGATGTAGTAATCCTCGAGCCCTTCATAACGGATGCGCAAGGGTTGACCTGCATTGCTTTTGATGGTGACGCTCGTAGCCTTGCCCTCTTGCCAAGTCTCGCTGACAATGAAGTTGCCCTGAGCTTTCAATCCCGTTACACTGCCTTCCTTCCAAGCAGAGGGTAGGGCAGGCAGGATGGTTATGACGTCGTCGTAGGATTGCAGCAACATCTCGCAAATGCCACTGGTGCAGCCATAGTTGCCGTCAATCTGGAAAGGCGAATGCGCATCGAAGAGGTTGTAGTAGCAGCCGCCGTAGTTGCCCATCTCGATGACATAACTGCCCGAATGACGCAAAGCAAGCGAGAGATTCTTTCGGGCTCGGTCGCCATCGAGGCAACGGCTGTAGGTGTTTGTCTGCCATCCCATCGACCATCCCGTCACATCTCCATTACGTGCAATCTGTCCGTTATAAGCCGCCTTGAAGAAACGTATGCCGCTCCTCGTCTGATTAAAGGCACTGACCTGCGAGAACGGATAGAGGCACATCAGGTGGGAAAGGTGGCGATGTCCTGGGTCGGAAAGCGGATTGTTCTTCCATTCGGAGATGCAGTCCTTGCCGTTATATGTCTCAACCCAAAGACCTTTATCGAAGTTGTCGTAGAGGGCTTGAATGGCCTCGATGTCAGAAGCCGTCAGTGGAGACTCGTCGCCAAGTTCCGCATGACCCTTCATCACTTCGTCCAAGAGCTCGTAACTTGTTTGTTGTGCAAAGGCAGTCACGTCGTATGGACCATGTTCGGGGCTCCATTCGTCCTTGATTTCGTAGAGTCCGTTGCTGTCTTTCGTGGCGATAGACCTGATGAAGAGCGCGCATTGATGCATGACAGGCAAGGCTTTCTTCAGGAACTCCCTGTCCATCGTATATTTGTAATAACGCCAGAGGTGCGAGCAATACCAGGCTCCGAGTGTCTTCATACTGCCGTTACCCCATGTTGAGGTGCCGCCAAAGATGTTGTTCTCCACAGCTACCGTCCATCCGTTGGCGCCACTCTTTATCTTCTTGGCCAGTTGATACCACGGCGAATTGCTGCCAGGAGCGCCAAGGTCGAGTATGTGGTTGAGGAAAGGCAAGTGCATCTCCGATAGATTCGACGGGTCGGCAGGCCAATAATTCATCTGCACATTGATGTCGGCATGTATGTCGCAATGCCAGAACGATGTGTTGCTTCGGTCGTTCCAAATGCCTTGCAGGTTCGACGGAGCGTGGATGCTCGTGTCGAGGTTCGCACCTATCGTGAAGTAGCGGCCATACTGGAAGTAGAGCGCTTCGAGGAAAAGTCCGTCGCTACTCAGTTTGTTCTGTTCGGAGGCATTGTAGAACTTGATGAGGTCTTCTGTCGTCTTCGTAGAACTTCCGCCAAGTTGCAAGTTGACGCGATTCATCAAAGCACTATGCGCAGCCTTGTGGTCGGCGAGGAGTGACGTGTAGCCCTTCCCGATGGCCTCATTTATGCGAGTACTTACAACATTCGACAACTCGGAGGAAGACTGCCCTGACGTGCAAGAAGCCTTGCTCGCATCGTAGTCCGTAGCAGCAGCCATGATGATGTCCATCCACGTTGCGCCAGTCACATTGATACCCTCTGCCGTAGCATTCACAGTGCCGTCTGTCTTGACTTTGAAGCGTGTGTTGTAGCTGACAATCTGCAGCTTTCCAGAGAATGTTGCGGATGCTGTGCCATCATCTTCTGTCGTATAGGTCACAGCGCCTGCATTAATCTGCTTGTCTGGAGCATAACTCACGTTAAGTGACAGTGGCTCAGTGCCTTCTGCTTCATAGTGTGCCACGAAGACTTTATCTGTCGCAGAGGCAAAATAGCGACGATGGAAGCTCGTCTGATGGTCGGCAGATTGGAAGTTTACGCCAGCCACACCGTCGATGATGTCGAGGAAACGATTGTAGTTCTCGATGGTTTTCCCTTCGGAAGCGACAGCAGAGAAGGTGCCGCTCTTGTCCTTAACGAGAATGGAACCGAAGTTCTGGAAGTAGCCTTGACCAACCGAACTGCCGTTTGTCGTGTATCCACTCCACAAAGTCTTCTCGTTGAACTGGATGTCGTCGCACATTACGCCGCCTCGGATGGTTGCGCCAATCTGTCCGTTACCCATGGGAAGCGCATATTCCATCCAAGTGTCGCTGACGCCTGTGGCAGTTGCTGGCGTGTCGTACCAAAGGGAGAAGTCGTGGATGTCGGTTGGTCTTGTACCTTTTTCGCCAACACAAAACTCTGAAGGCTGTACGTCGGCTTCAGCAATGAGGTAGAGGATATTGTTGGCATCGGCTGCTTGCCAGAGCCCGATTTCCTTGCCGACCCCTGTTCCGCCCCATTGATTGAAGTAACGATTGGTCGTCGAAGCCGCACCGTTCCACGATATTTCATACTTGCCTACGTAGTTCGTATTGGTCGTTGCCTCGATGGTAAAGCCGCTGCCGTCGGCAGTTGTTCGGGTCTTGATGCGACTCCCATCGTAATAGACACGACGTCCAGAACCTTTGTTGACGAGTTGGAAGTTCTTTTCGCTTCCTACGAGTTTCCACAGTTGACTCTGCTCTCCATACTTGCGGCTCTGTGTCGTGATGTTCTTCGAGACACCCATATCCTGCATGACGAGGTCAGAGTTTGCGAACGTGATGTAGTAGAAGTTCTCCTGTTCGTCTGTTGAGAAGAAGTCGTCAGGAATGCCTTGGATGGTGAAAATGAAGCGAGAACCTGCGTCCGAACTGCCTGCCGAGTTGTCCCAATACGCGAGGAAGTTGCCGCGTTTGTTCCAGTATTTGCTTGTCGAACCGTGGTCTTTTATCCAGAACCCTTCGCCGTTCTTGCCCATATCGAACTTCGTAACGCTTTGGGTGCTGCTTTCAGCAACCATCTTTGCACGGCCATTTGCTTCTGTTCCACTCATGCCAAGGACATAGTTTCCACCTCGAGCCTTGTTGTAGAACGCGTAGCCATCTGTCTCATTGCCAATGAAAGTCCAAAGTCCGTTGTCGCTCGTATCTTCTGTCGTATTGCTAAGCAACAGGTTGAGGCTGCTTGTATAGCCCGATTTCGTGCTGAGATAGCCGCCGTTAGCCACTTTGATTGTGTACCAACGTGCATTTGTAAGGTCTGCTGCACCAGCCAAACTGGCGAGCATCAGAATAAGTAATGAAAAAGCGAATCGTTTCATATCAGGTATTAGTTTTAGTCGTTATCTATCCTTCGCGAAGGAAATCGAGCATTTCAAATATCTCATCCTTAGTGGCTTGTTGATTGATTCGGATGTCTCCGACGTTTCCAAGCAGCGTGAAGTTGATGCTGTCTCCCTCGTTTTTCTTGTCGTGCTTCATGAATTCGTAAAGGCGTTCGTACTGCTTACAATCGAGTAGTGGGTCGCCATAATGCAGCTTGATGAATTGCACGGTTTGTCGAAGCCGCTCTTTTGGGAAGTCACACTTCACGACACTCAAGTAGAGTTCGCCGATGAGACCCCATGCAACGGCATATCCATGCAGGACTGGCCGACCCTTTTCCAACGCCATACTCTCGAGGGCATGACCCGCAGTGTGCCCCAGGTTCAGGGCTTTTCGGATGCCTTTCTCAGTCGGGTCTTCCTCTACGATACGCTCTTTGATGCCTACACTCTTGCTGACGAGCCTTCCCAACTCAGCGAAGTCGAGTTCTTCGAGGTCGAAACGGAGTAACTCTGCAAGGCTCTGTTCATCGCTGATGAGACCGTGCTTGAGCATCTCGGCATAGCCAGAGAGGATGTTTTTCATGTCGAGCGAACGTAGGAACTCGCTCGAGAGGATGACTGAGGTTGCCTGATTGAAGACGCCAATCTCGTTCTTCAAGCCTCCAAAGTTAATGCCTGTCTTGCCTCCAACACTTGCATCCACCTGACTCAGCAGGGTTGTTGGGATGTTGATGTAGGCCATTCCGCGTTTGAATGTGCTTGCTGCAAAGCCTCCCAGGTCAGTCACCATGCCTCCGCCAAGGTTTACGAGGAGCGAATGACGTGTGGCACCACCCTTCTGCAGGGCAGTCCAGACGCTTGAAAGGGAGTCGAGCGTCTTGTTCTCGTCCGTGTCTCCTATCGTAATCATCTGTGCCGACTTGAAGCACGGAAAAGCGCTTACGAGCGGCCAACACAGACGAAGTGTGGTTGAATCCGTAAGTACAAAGAGGCGGTCGTGCTGGCATCTTGCGATGGCTCCCTCGACATCCTGCTTCAAATCCTTGCTAATGATGATTTCCTGCTTAGGCATAGTTCCGTATTACTCCAAATTCATGACAAAGATACACATTATATATTATTTAAAGGAAAAAAGAAAAGTTGAAAAGTTGAAAAGTTGAAAAATTAGAAAAAACTTGCCTAAATGTTTGGCTATTCCGCAAAAAAGCCGTACCTTTGCGCTCGCAAATGAAAGAAGAGGGGTTGAAAGTTGCTCCAGATGTAACCTCTAAACTCTTTGATTTTCATTGATGGCGGGATAGCTCAGCTGGTTAGAGCGTCGGATTCATAATCCGGAGGTCGTGGGATCGTGACCCACTCCCGCTACACGAACAAGGGCTTTGCAAATGACTTGCAAGCCCTTGTCCTTTTATGTTTCTAGCTTCTTTGGCGAAGCAGCTTAACCTGGTTTGTAAATTAGGCGTGGATAGTTGCTCAACTTAACGTGCTTAATTGGCCAACTTAACACGTTAACTTTGCCAACTTAACACGTTAACTTTTTCCGTTCGACTCGTGTTATGCTATTTCACGAGCAGTCTCTTGACGCTGACCTTACCGTCGGAACCGGTTGTGCGGACAATGTTGATGCCTCGCTTAGGTTGGTCCAACCTCATGCCATCAATGGTGTAGTACTCGGTTCCAGCCGCTCCACCAGTAGCCATCGAGGGCGATGTAATGGCATCGAGGAAGGTTTCTTCGTCGAAGTTCTCGTCGAAGCCGTAGAGCAACTCACTATAAGAGGTGAGGGTATTCGTGGCATCAATGGTGGGACGGGTCATGAGGTAGGTTCGTTTGCCTCCGTCTGGATAGCGACCAACACTTTCGTCTCCGTTCATCGTGCAGTAGGTCAGGCTGTTGCTCCAAGAATGATCTGCAGCAGTAAGGGTGACGCTTTCGTCGTTGGCATTAGCGAGCTTGAAGCTGGCATGCAGTTGTCTCAACGGATCGAGCTTGTCTGCCCAAACGATGTAATAGCCGTGAGCAGGAATGATGGTTGAGCCTTCGAGCAGATTCGAAGAGATTTGGTACTTCTCGGGCTCAGCCGGGTCATCAGTCAGGAACATACCATCGAGGTCGATGTCCTGTCCAGTCGTGTTGTAGAGCTCAATCCAGTCGTTGCGCTTGCCGTATTCATTGGCTGCGACAGTATTGCTGGCGCTCACCTCGTTCACAACAACAGGCGTTGAACCAGCCTCGATGAGGCAGTCGGGATGCAGTGGTTTGAAGATGGCTTGAATCTCAGTATCGGCATCTGTGTCGAGTTGAAGCGTACGTTCTCGGCTGACAATCGCTACGCCAGAGCTAATGTTGTAGCTGATTTCGGCATCCCAATAGAGGTCGGAAGAACCAGGAACATTGTTGTGAACCTCAACTGCAATCGTGTTTTCGCCTTTATGGAAGAGCCCTACAGGCAAGTCAATTGTGCCGGAATCTGGATTGTCGTTAGCATAGGTGGTTGCGTAGGTTTCGTAAGTTATCTCACCATCAGGCAGCAGGAGATAACGCGTCGCTTCAGTTCCGTTGACGTAAACAACGAAGCCGTCATCAGCCGTGAAGTCGAGTGTAATGGATGCGATGTTTTCCGGCTCAGCATCGATGGTGAGGTTCTTTCGGAAGTAGTATGTGGGATACTTCTGGCTACTGTTGCCTCCGTAACTGATGGTCGTAACGATGGCACTCTTGCCGTATCCGAGTGGGGTGGGGCCTTCAGCCCAATTATCGACGTTGCCTGTCTTCCAGTTTGTTCCGTCGAGCGAACCTCGGTCCCAGTATTTCCAACTGTCGCCTTTGTGGATTTCTGTCACGGTAGAGCTGCCGCTTTTGCTCCAACCAACAAAGTTATAACCAGCTGGAGCAGAGGCTTCGAGCGTAATAGGAGCAAAGAGCACACCGTCGAAGGTGGCTGTGGGAACGGGTTGTCCGTTAATGAGGAAAGCGGCTCCAGGCACATTTGCGTTGAACTTCACATTCATACCGTTGCCAAGGCCATAAGCAGTCCTCAAAGCATTCATTCGAGCATTCCTCGAGGTGCGACCTATCATTGCCGATTTCTGCTCGTTGTAGGAAGTGTTTGGCTCTTTGTTTTCCCAAGCCAGAGCTGGTGTTACGAGGTCGCAAATGCTGTCACAAATGCTCAGACAACGGTCCTTGGTGAATACACTTCCATATAGGAGACAGTATGCATCAATGAAACGACGGCGGAAGTCGGCATTGTTCTGCTTCATGTTTCTGTATATTGTGAGCAGTTCGTTGTTGCCGCTGCTTTCCAGAAGCTGCACGCCGTTTGTATTGCTCCAACCCCAATCTTGGTCGTGAAGCGTCATTCGGAACTTACCATCGGGTAGGGAACGATAGCCCTTGACGTTGTTATTGTTGCAAATCCAGTCGCTGCAGCCAATGTAACTGATAGCGGCAAAGAAGTTCGTTATCTCGTCGATGTCGATGAGTTGCTTAAGTTGTTCGTAGGTATTGGGCGAAGCACAACCCTGAGCAAGCGATTTCCATTGGTTGAAAGCATCTTTCGTGCCAGCCATCTGGAAGTAGCCATTCGAGTACTCGAAAGCATCCATCTCGTCGTCGTCATAGCCATAATTGGCATAGCCATGATAGCGATTGTTGGGTTCTCGCAGGTTAAGTTGGGCAAGATAACGTCCGTTGAAGAAGACATGAACGGGCTGATAGTCCTGACAGTCGCAATAGAATCCGCTCGACATGAGTACTTGCTGAGTCATGGCATCACGAACACGACCATGAGCCTGCGAGTTGTTGTCGTTGCCACCATTGCGGACCATGATTTGACGGTACTTGTTATGAGGCCTGTTCGAGAAGAAAGGATAGTAGTCGATGGTCTTCTTTCCTTCGTATCTGTTCGTTCCCTTTATCTTGAACGACGAGGGAGCATAGTGGCGACTCCAGCCTCCAGAAATGACGAACTCAGCCTCCTGATTGACAGCCATCTTGCCATCGGGTGTGATGAACTCAAAGTTGACGGGTCGTTCCCAATCCATATTGATGTTGGATTTGCCGTGGTTTCGACCGCTCACACCATTGTTTCCGTCCGTATAGACACCAATGTTGCCGTCATAAAGGTTTTTGGGATTGGTGGCGATGGAGATGACGGGCAAGTAATAATCGTGGTTGCGATAGATATAACTGCGTGTAATGACTGGGCTTGGGAGCATGCCTGCTTGGAAGAGGCCAAAGCGATAAACCTTGGTTTCGCTGATGTTGAAGATGCCATCCTCGCTTGTCGAACCATTTGTGAGTGAGGGCGTTGTGCCATCAGTTGTGTAGCGGAGAGTCGTTCCTTCAGGAATATCGACCTGAATGGTAAAAGGCTCGGTAAAGAGTTTCGAGTCAGTATCGATGACGGGTGCTTCAAGCCGGATCTCAGCAAAGTCGCTGCCGTTGTTGGAAGCGGCAAGTGTAGGGGTTCCAGTCCAGCCCCATTCTCGGGCTCCATCTTGTATTCGTGCCCAAGAGCAACGTGTAATACATCCAGGATAGTCGGCTGATGTGAGGAGATTTCCATCGGTGTCATATAGATAGAGTGAGCCTCCGCCATTGTCCAACTTGAACCGAACTTGCTTATAAGCAGTGTCGCCAAAAGTACCGTCGGCAGCATTGTGGTCGAAGTAAATGACCTTGAACTCGCCACCCTTCACGACGCCTGTTCCGGCTGGCAACTGGAACTTCTTTTGGTCGAACACGTCGTCCGTAATGTAAAGCCCGTCGAGGGAGATGCTCTGGTCGGTCGGGTTGTATATCTCAGCCCAACCTCCATAGTTCCACGAATAGTCGATGTACTGGTCGATGTTGCCAATCATTATCTCATTGAAGACGAGTTGAGATTGGTCGGCATCTGGGTCGTAATCTTCGTAGAAGTTCAACTCTTCTGTCATGCCGCAGTCGTAGAGTTTACCACCAAAGTTTTGCTGAACATAAGCAGCAATGACGTTGTTGCCTTCCTTTAGTATTTTCGCGCTTATTTCCAGCTTAACGGCATCGGTGCCGGTCGTCCAATTTTCTGCTTCATCGAGCAGGTTGCCATTTACCCAAATGCGATAACTGTCGTCGTGAAGGACGTGCAGAACGTATTTGGAAGTGGGATGAACTTCGTCGAGGTTGAAGTTGCGGCGGAACCAGAAGTTTGTGCTCTCACCACCAGGCCATTCTGTTCGCACTCCTCCATTTGGAAGGGCTCCCCAGTCACCGATTGGCATCAGGGCTTCAGACCACTCGGAATCGTCGAAGTCTGCTTGCGTCCAGCTAAGCGTCTCTGTCCGTCCGTCGATTTGCATGTCTTGGATGCGGTTGCCCCCTTCGTTGGCGTAGTAGCACCAATTGTAATAGGATGTGCCAGTCCAGAGTTCACGTCCTTCTGTCTGGTCGTAAATGCTGATGTTGGAGAGCGTGATTGTGGTATTGTCTTCCTCGGTAGCGAAAGCGAGGGCAATCTTGGCGTCCTTCAGGTCGATGCCAGTCAGGTCGTTTTGCGTGAAAGTAGTTTGCTCGCCAGCTTGAAGGGATATGAAGTCATCGAGCAGGCAAAGTCCGTCATCCTCGTTTTCCTTCAATGCAACGCCCACCTCGCTTATGTCTTTATCTGCTTTGAGCGTGACGGAGAAGGTATAGTTGTGGTTGCTGTGAATGGTAATAGGTGTTTTGAATTGCAACCTGCCATAATCCGCAAACCAACAAGCGGTTGGCATTGTGATGGTGTATGTGTCGCCCTCTTGAGCTTCGTAGAGTTGTTCCCAGTCGTGAATGCCGCCAGTGTTATAGCCGCCTTCGCTGTTGAAGAGCAACTTCCCAGTCCAAGGGGTAATGTAACCCATGTCGAGCATGTTTTCTGGTTGCGGGTCGTCGCCACCACCATCCTCCTCTTTTGTGTAGAGACCTACATCGGCAAGGGCTCCGCCCCAGTTCTGATGAACGTGCACGGCCACGACATTCTCTTCGCCATTCAGTTTGATGAGCGCTTTCTGTTCCTCGGTTAGTTGAATGTATTTGCCTTTGTCTTCCCATCCGTCAGTGGTTGCATAGACGAGTTCGCCATTGAGGTAAAATTCGCTTGGAGAGTCATCGTGGGTGCAAGCCAGATAGACGGGGCCGTTCAGTCCCATCGACGGGTCGATCGTGAAAGTGCGACGGAAATAGATGTCGGCAATGACATTTACACTCGTCCACTGATAGGAGGCTTGTCCGTTGTACCATGCATCTGCACAAAAAGGTGCATTGTGTTCTTCCCAAATGATGGGTGTGGGCTGGCCGAGATTGTCAGTCAAATAGATGTTCTGGTCGCCAGCCTTTGCGCTCATGTCAAAGCCGGGCTCGAACCACTCACGACCTTCTGCATCTGGCTCAGGCGTGCCTACTACCCAATTGTAGTGCTCGTTTGATTCGTTTTGCGGCCAGCCATACCCTTGACCAGAGTTATAGACCCAGGTCCATGCCTTCCATTCGATGTCTCCGTCGTAAAAGGAGGAGGGGAGTATAGCGATGTTTGCGCCGACTTCGCTGATGCCGTTGCCCGCGCTGGCTGCCACTGAGAGTAGGGCGGCAGCACAAAAGAGAAATGCCTTTTTCATGTTCTTATTGAACCATTATCTTTTTGCCGCCAACGATGTTGACGCCTTTCTGCTTCTTCTGAAGACGTTGTCCGGCAAGATTGTATATTGTCTCTTCCTCATTATCTTCAATCGGAGAGGAGATGCCTGTTGGATTGGGCTCCACGATGATGGAGCTTACATTGTTATTGTATGAACCAAGTGTTTTTTTTGAAACCCTTCCTACGAGTCTTGAACCCGTACAATTTGGGTTGATGAAGAGGAGTGCCTGATAGAGTTCATTGACGATTTCGATGGATTCCAGGTCTTTAGCCTTAATGCCATAGACGGCAAGGTCGGGCAGGTAGTATTTGCCAGGAGGCAGTGACACGCAGTATCCGCCGAAGTTCCTATCGCTGTAAACTCGCACTGCCACTTCGTCTTCTGGCACAGTCATGGCTCCGAAGATTCGGTTCAAGCCCGATGCCCAAGCATTGAGGTCCCAAGTCTCGTCGTAGCCGTCGTTGTAAAGCCATACGAATCCGCCTGTAGCCACGCCTTGGTCCTTCCACGATTGGAATTGAGCCAAGTTCCTCTCCACGCTCCAGTCGTTGGAGTAGTCCAACAAGCCTGGATGGCGTTCGCTTACGCCCGTAAAGTTCCAAGTGCCGACTGAGTTTACGTTGCCAGCGCCACCATCGTAGCATTGTACCATTACGCGGTCCACAGCTTTGGGCTTCGAGGCGCGTATCTTGTCATTGAGACTCTTCCAGTAGCTGTAGTACGTATAGGGCGCGAATGTCGTCTTATAGCCCAAGTTATACATCATGATATGGAATTTGGCAGCCGACTCGACGTCGTAGTCCTGCTCTTGGTCGTTATTCACGGCGTCAATCTCAGGCACAGCCTCTTTGAGTGCCTTAAAGTTTTTATAAAGTATGGACGTAGAGCCTGTTCCCTGAGAATTGATGAGGTTCTTGATGTTGCCGTACGACGCATTTCCCCAGCCTCCGATGCAGATTTCAATGCGGGTGATGCTGGTAGGCTCGGTTTTGAGGTTTCTGATGTCCTCCTGATAATGCGGTTGTGTCTGAGCGAAGACATACTCTCAGTTTTTGCAAATGGTTTCGTCGTCGGTCGTAAGTGTGCCGTCAGCCTCCACATTCACGTTGAATAGGATAAGATAGGTGAAACCCGAATTGCGGAGTTTAGTGATAGTGTTTGGACGTCTACGACGAATGTGACCTCCAGCATAAATGCCGGACACTTCTCTGTACTGAATTTGTGCAAAAGTGTCTGCAAAAGCCATTATTAGGCAGAGGGGGATGAGTGTAAATTTTTTCATAATTTGTAATTTATGCACATATTGCCTTGCAAAGGTAGTATTATTTTTGCTATATCCAAAGAAAAAACGTTAAAATTTTCAGGAAAGACTTTGTCTTTATCGCATAGTTCGTGTTGGCAGACCATGTCGAGGGAGTCCAAATTTCTCGATGAAATGGGCGATTTTTGCATTTTTTGAGGTTAAGGTGCGACAAAGTCTCGACGAAGTCAACAGCCTCTACGACCAATATGGCATCGACTGGTAAAAGCAACAAAAGCAACAAAAGCAACAAGCGAAAACGAGACGCAAGGTTTGTCTTATTTAATATACTACGAATTACATTTCGTTAATATAATATATAATATATTGCGCTCGCTTACCTCTCGAAAACAGGTGTTGCTTTTGTTGCTTTTGTTGACTCTTCGGTCTTGACTGCTCACATTGACTACGTCGACTTCTGTAACGACTCGGCCAAACAAGTAAACTTGATGGCGCTCGCTGCTCCATCAGTTCGACCATCTGAGAACAAGTTCTCATGGTGCTCGCTTAAACGCAGCCTTGACATAAATTTCGTAACTCGCTGACTTTGTATGTTAACTTTGCCAACTTGGCACGTTAACTTCGCCAACTTAACACGTTAACTTCGCCAACTTAACACGTTAACTTCGTCAACTTAACACGTTAACCTCGTCAACTTCACTGCCCGCATTTGAAATCTTCGCCTGTAAAGTTTCAGCGGTCGCCAGCGAAAAGTGGGTGTTTTTTGCTATGTGTAGTTTGCAATCCAGTCACCTTAATGAAAAATTTTATTTTGCTTTGCAAAATAATTGTCAAATTATTTGGAAATTCAATAAAAATGTTGTATCTTTGCACCAGAAATAATAAATCAAAGAAATGAAAGCAAAAAATCTCATCTGTTTCTGCCTTTTGGCAACCATTCTGTGTCTGTTTTCTTGCAAGGACCGCAATTACGAAAGTGTGAACGGCGACCCTATGCAGACGCGTATCTATACCCTCGACAATGGTCTGAAGGTCTATCTCTCTGTTAACAAAGAGGAGCCTCGCATTCAGACTTACATCGCTGTGCGTACAGGTTCGAAGAACGACCCTGCCGAGACAACAGGTCTGGCACACTACTTGGAGCACCTTATGTTCAAGGGTACAAAGCAGTTTGGTACCACCGACCCCGAGGCTGAGGCTCCTTTGCTGGACGAGATTGAGCAGCGCTACGAAGAATATCGCACCATAACCGACGAGGCAGTCCGCAAGCAGAAGTACCACGAGATAGACAGCGTCTCGCAACTCGCAGCCAAGTACTTCATTCCCAATGAGTACGACAAACTGATGGCTGCCATCGGTAGCCAGGGCTCGAATGCTTTCACCTCGAACGACGTGACCTGCTATGTAGAGGACATCCCCTCGAACGAGATTGAGAACTGGGCAAAGGTGCAGGCCGACCGCTTCCAGAATATGGTGATTCGCGGCTTCCACACCGAGTTGGAGGCTGTCTATGAGGAGTACAACATTGGCCTCTCCAGCGATGGCAACAAGCAATACGAGGCTCTGCTCGCCAAGCTTTTCCCCACGCATCCTTACGGTACGCAGACCACCATCGGTACGCAGCAACACCTGAAGAATCCGTCTATCACTAACATCAAGAACTACTTCGCAAAGTGGTATGTGCCCAATAACGTGGCCATCTGTATGGCAGGCGATTTCGACCCCGACAAGACGCTGGAAATCCTGAAGAAATACTTCGGCGAGTGGAAAGCCGGCGAGGACGTCACGCAACCCACCTTTCCCGAGTTGGAGCCGCTTACTCAGTCTGTTGACACGACCGTTGTAGGCCTCGAAGCCGAGAACATCTGGTTGGGATGGCGCAGCGAAAAGGCATCTTCCCTGCAGAACGATACGCTCGAACTAGTCAGCGCTGTGCTCTATAACGGCAAGGCAGGCCTCTTGGACATCGATCTGAATCAGGAGATGAAGGTGATGGATGCCGGTGCTTTTGCTGAACCGATGCTCGACCACGGCTTCTTCCTGCTGGCAGGTCAGCCCAAAGAGGGACAGTCACTCGACGAAGTGAAGGAGTTGCTTTTGGGTGAGATAAACAAACTGAAATGTGGCGACTTCGATGAGGATCTGCTGCTGTCTGCCTTGAACAATAAGAAACTGGATGACCTGCGCAGCCTCGACTACAACTCGGCTCGCGTCAGCAAGATGCTCGACGCCTTCATCAATGGCATCGAATGGCAGCAGTTGGTTGGTCAGAAGGACCGTCTCGCCAAGATAACAAAGCAGGAACTTGTGGACTTCGCAAAACGCTTCTTTACCGAGGGCTACGTTGCCGTCTATAAGCGTCAGGGCGAGGACACCACGCAGAAGAAGATTGACAAGCCTGCCATCACGCCCATTCCAACGAACCGCGACCTCGTCAGCCAGTTCGTGAAGGACATTCAGGAAGCAGAAGTAAAGCCCATCGAGCCTCAGTTCCTCGACTACAAAAAGGACCTCTCGTTCTTTACTACACAGAAGGGCTTGCCCGTCATCTACAAGCAGAACACCGAAAACGGCCTCTTCGAACTGCAGTTCCGCTATGAGTTCGGACAGGAGGACGACAATCGCTACGACGTGGCTGCCAACTACATCGACTATCTCGGTACAGACAAACTCTCTGCCGCACAAGTCAAGCACCAGTTCTACAAGATGGCCTGCAACTACGCTATCAGCGTGAACGCCGACGCAATCACTATTGGTCTCAGCGGCCTCGCCGAGTACATGCCCGATGCACTCGCTCTGCTCGAAGACTTGCTTCACAATGCTAAGGTCGATGAGGATGCCTATCAGCAGATGGTTGGACTCATCCTGAAGAACCGCCAAGACCAGAAGTCGGAGCAGCGCAGCTGTTTCGCCATGTTGGGTGAGTATGCCCTCTATGGCCCGCACAATGCCATGCGCGACAACATGACCGAACAGCAGCTTCGCGAGACCAATCCTCAGGAACTGCTTGACCTCCTGAAGAACATTTCCCAGTACGAGCACCAGGTCCTCTACTACGGTCCTATTGCTGAGGAGAAACTGGATGGCTGCTTGTCCGACCTGCATCACACCGAAAAGGACCTGAAGCCTGTGCCAGAAGGTAAGCCCTACGAGTTGCAGACGATATCGGAGCCCGAGGTCATCATCGCACCTTACGATGCCAAGAACATCTATATGCGCATGTTCGTCAACGAAGGCAGGCAGACCAATCTCGACGAGCACGCCACCATCGAACTCTTCAACGAATACTTTGGCGGCGGCATGAACGGCGTCGTCTTCCAAGAGATGCGTGAAGCTCGCGGACTGGCCTATAATGCTATGGCATACTATCTAACTCCTGCCAAGAAAGGACAGCCCGAGTATTTCCTCACACACATCATCACGCAGAACGACAAGATGATGGACTGCGTCAAGCAGTTCCGCGAAATCCTCGACAAGATGCCTGCCAGCGAGGCTGCCTTCCAGATTGCCAAGGATGCCCTGACAAAGCGACTTGCCAGCCAGCGCACCACCAAGTTCGGCGTCATTCGGGCTTATATCAGCGACAAGCGACAAGGCTTTGACTTCGACGTGGACAAGAAGATATACGAAGACCTGCAGAACCTGACCTTGCAGGATATTGAGGGCTTCGAGCAGGCTAACATCGCAGGCAAGACAGGGCGCTACGTCATCCTCGGCAACGAGAAGGAACTCGACATGGCTAGCCTTGGTCAGATAGCACCAATCCGTCGTGTCAGCCTCGAGGAAATCTTCGGCTACTAAGCTTTACCATATATACGACAAGAGCGTGCCCTTCCCGTTTGGAGAGCACGCTCTTTTGCTTGATTCTTCTAATGCTTTTACCTTGATGGGGCTGGTCGTGAACCAATCTTCTTGAAGTTCTTGTCCCAGATAAGAATCCAATTACCTTTGCGACTTGTAATTGTTTCAGCCGTAACAGACAAAACTTCACCGACGTTGCTAATGCTCTGCGACGCTTTGACTCTTCCCTTTACATCAAAGATACGATAGAAGCCCGTGTTCTTTCCAACGAAGAACGTGCTTCCCCATCCAACCACTTCGCCAACACTGCTGCGAGCGAAGCCGCAAATTTTCTTGCCTTTTGCATCATAAAGGCGATGCCAATTCCCATCAGATTCGATGTAAGAAATCTCTTGAGCCGCAGCAATTCCTGCAAACAATAGCGCCAAAAGTGCTATGATGATTCGTCCTTTTTTCATGATAAGTGATGTTTCTCGCTTGCAAAGATATGAAAAAGTTTGATGAAAAGCGCTTTGTTCACAAATTATTTGTAATTTTGTGTTATCGAAACCCTAATATCTATGCCAAAACTTCTCTTTTGCCTGCTCTCTGCTTTGCTTTTTGCAGAATCGGCTTCGGCTCGTCTGAAAGCTGTTTCCCTGACTTGCGAGGATTTGACCGAACCAATGGCAGTTGGTACGTTGCAGCCAAGATTTTCGTGGCTCAACGTTACTGAAGAAAATGAACGGAACCAACGACAAACAGCCTTTCAGATTCAAGTCGCTTCCACAATGGAGAGGCTTCTTCTTGGTGAAGCAGACTTGTGGGATTCAGGGCGCAGAAAAAGTGATGCGACGCGATATGTCACTTATCAAGGTTTGCCCCTAACCAGCAATGCCGATTGCTATTGGCGAGTAAGGGTGTGGGACAAACATCGAAAGTGTTCCGATTGGAGTGAACCGGCTCGTTTCCATACAGCTCTTCACTCTTCTGATTGGGTGGCAAAGTGGATTGGCTTCGACGAGGAAGCACCTTTGTTCCAGAAAGAATTTGTGATAGACAAGCCCGTCCAGAATGCTCATATCTTTATCTGTGGACTGGGCTATTTTGAATTGTATGTCGATGGCAAGAAGGTGAGCGACGATGTGCTAGTGCCAGGACAAACCGACTACTCTCATCGCAATGATATCGAGAAAACGCGAGTAGCAATAGATAACGAGTTTACGGGCTATCGCTGCCTCTATCTTGGCTATGACCTCACGCCCTTCCTTTCTCTTGGTCGTCATGTTTTGGGAGTATGGCTTGGGAACGGTTTCTTCAATTCGCAGAATGGCTTTGCCATGCATTACGGAAAGCCCCGTCTCATTGCCCAATTGATGTTGACCTTTGCCGACGGCTCATCGCAAATCATTCCTACCGATACTTCTTGGCTTGCAAAGCGAAGTGGCATTACGCAAAACAGCATTTTTGGTGGTGAGGTTTTCGATGCAAGGATTCATGAAGAGGCTTGGCAACCGGCTCTCCTTCGTGATGCCCCAGATGGGACGCTCGAGCCACAAATGTCTCCATCCGATAAGGTCTGCGAAACCTTTGTTCCAAAGAAGATAGAGCGTCTTGGCGATAATAGTTGGCGAGTTGACTTTGGCGAGGAAATCTCGGGCTGGGTTCATTTGAAGGACATCCAGGGCCAGGCAGGGCAGCGAATAGAAATCAAGTATCTCTCCGAATCTCCGAATGGTGAGAATATATATATAATGAAGGGCGATGGAAAGGAAAGTTACCATCCACGTTTCACTTGGTTTGTGTTCCGACAGGTCGAGATAACTGGACTTGACGCGCTTGAAGCTTCTCAAATTCAAGCAGAAGCCGTAAATACAGAACTTCGGCAAACGGGCTTCTTTGCCTGTTCCGACACATTATTGAACAAGATTCATCGTATTTGGCGACGCACACTTTTGGACAATGCTCATGGCTCCGTTTTTAGCGATTGCCCACATCGAGAACGCTCTGCTTATCTGGGCGATGGACAAGTTGCTGCCGAGATGGTGATGCGAACTTTCGACGCCCGTGCTTTCTATCGGAAATGGTTTGCCGATATGCGATTGGCACAGAATCCTCGAACAGGCTTCGTCCCTTTTGGAGCACCTTGGCAACCAGGCTGTGGTGGTGGAGTTCCTTGGAGCGCAGCCATGATTTTGATGCCTTATGATTTCTATCAATGTTATGGAGATAGTTCCGTGCTTAGAGAAAACTATGCTTCAATGCTTCGATTGATGGACTATTTCGCTGGTTGGGTGAACGAGGACGGAACGATGGAGCAACACTACCAGCCACATAACGACATGACCTATTGGTGTAACCTCGGAGAATGGTGCACACCAACGGAATCTCGTCCTTCAAATGCGCTCGTCCATACCTATTTCTATTGGCTTTGTGCAAAAAGGATGGCTTCGATTGCAGGGCTTTTGGGCGACAACGAATCTGAGCAACGCTTCGCCGTTTTGGAAGAGCGAACTCGCAAAGCCTTCCACCATCGCTTCTACGATGCGGAGAATAAAACTTATGGTCCGGCTGGGTCTAATCTCTTTGCTTACGAGATGATGCCTGATGTGAACCTGAAAGAGGCTCTTATGCAAGATATGGAGGCAAGCCGGAATCACCTTTATACAGGCATCTTTGGGACGAAACTCTTCTTCAATGTCCTAGCCGATGCAGGGCTTTCCGACCAAGCACTTGAAGCCTTCCTGCAGCACGATTTTCCCTCGTTTGGGCATTGGATAGAGCAGGGAGCCACCACGACTTGGGAACAATGGGATGGTGCCAATTCCCATTGCCATCCCATGTTTGGCGGTGGTTTGATCTGGTTATATTCTTGGTTGGGAGGAATCTGCTTTGACAGTCCTCGACTCATTAACATTTCCCCTCATCTTTCAGAGCGAATAACGTGGGTAGAGTGTTCGCAAGTGAATCTTTACGGCACAATTCACCTTCGTTCAGAACGACTTGTAGATGGACGTTTGAAAGTATCGGTAGATATTCCAGTCGGTTGCCAAGCCATCATCACCAATCCTTCGAAACCGAGCAAGCAACGACTCGTCGGATCAGGGCATTGGGAACTAATAGTCTAGGTTCTCAATTTGTGTTCCGCGAAGCAAATCGGCTACAGGCATTCTTTTTTTGCCTGCCAGTTGCACTTCGTCAAGAGAAAGATAACCACCTTTCAATGCGATTTTAAGCTTGTTCTTGCCATCGGAAATCAGCTCGCCTGTGCCTCCTATTGAGGTATTGGGAAGCATCGAGGTTCGGAAGACCTTCATTTCTGTCTGTTTCCCATTAGCGAGAACTGGCGTCCAAGCAGCAGGGTAGGGGCTGAGGCCACGAATAAAGTTGTAAGCACTTTCGAGGGTAAGTTCTTTCCAACGTATTTGACAGGTGTCTTTGAATATCTTCGGTGCTGGTCGTAGTGGCTCGTCTGTCATGAATTGGCTTTGGTCTGTAGCTTTTGCCTGACCGTTTTCAATGAGTCGAACCGTTTTGATGACCAACTCAGCACCTTGCATCATGAGCTTATCGTGCACATCTTCGGCACAATCTTCCAGGGCAATTGGGGTGCGTTCCTGCAAGATGATGCGACCTGTATCAATCTGTTCATCGAGGAAGAAAGTCGTGATGCCCGTCTCTTTGTCGCCATTGATAATGGCCCAATTGATGGGAGCTGCGCCTCGATATTGCGGGAGTAAAGCAGCGTGTAGGTTGAAGGTTCCAAGAGGTGGCAGAGCCCACACCACTTCTGGAAGCATTCGGAAAGCCACAACTATTTGCAAGTCGGGCTTCAAAGCCTTGAGTTCTGTCAGAAAAGTCTCGTCGCGAAGTTTCTCGGGCTGAAGGACTGGAATGCCTTTCTCGAGGGCAAACTTCTTGACGGGACTGCTTTGCAGAACATCGTGATGCCTGCCAATTGCTTTATCGGGCATTGTGACGACACCGACCACATTGCAGCCCTCTTCAATTAAGCGTTTGAGGGACTGCACGGCAAAGTCGGGTGTGCCCATGAAAACTATTCTCATAGTTCCTTTACATAGATGTTTCTGAAGTAGCAACGGCTTCCATGAGCCTGCATTTCAATCTGTTCTTTGGGGAAGATGGGCAGTTTGCGGTCCCAATAGTTCTCGAGGACTACCTCGTCAACCACTTTCGTTCCGTTCAGCCAAACAGTGACTTTCTCGCCCTTCATGATGATGCGGAAGGTGTTCCATTCGCCCAACTTGTTGTCTTCAACGCTTGTCGGAGTGCTTGGATTCTGCTTGTTGTTGTAGAGTCCGCCAGAGCCAACTTGCGCTCCAACATTGGTTCGACGGATATCCCATATCTGAACTTGTGGTGCGCCACGCAAGTAAACGCCTGCATCAGGCTCTTTGCCGTTTGGGTCAAGGCGCCAATCGACGAGCAACTCGAAGTCGGCATAGTCCTTTATCGTGCAGATGTTGTCCCAACCATTGCCGATGTAAACCATTTCGCCGTTCTCTATAATCCAGTCGCGTCTCATCAGTTCGTCGGCCTTTTCCTGTGCTTTCTGCAGTTCTTCTTTACTCATTTTGGCACGAGCAATCGGGTTCTCTACGAGGCCTTTCCAGCCTTCGAGGTCCTTTCCGTTAAAGAGGCAGACGAATCCTTCCTCGTTCTTGTTGGCCGAAGCGAGCCAAGCCTTAGCCTGCTTTTTGTCCTTGCCCTTGAGCATAGGCAGGATGGCGTCGAGAGTCTGACGTGTTTCCTTTCCGTTGAATTCGGGGTGATTTGCAAGAATCGTCCAGACGGTCTTTGCGGCTTCTTGACCTATCTGTTCGTCTTCGAGCAGAGAAGTGGCGTAGGTCAAAGCCTGATAGGTTCCGGCATTAGCCATTAACTTCAGCGCAGCTTCTTGCTGAGCAGGGTCGTTTGTTTGCTCGATGATGTGACGCAAGGCAATGACTTGGTTCTCGGGCGTGAGTGTCTGTGCCGAAATGTTCTGGCATAAGACAAAGAAGGCCGACATCATGATGCCGGCCAACTTATGGATCATGTTTATTCTTCGCATAATTCAGTCAGGATGCCGCAGGTGCTCTTTGGATGAAGGAAAGCGATGTGGAGGCCGTCAGCACCCTTTCTGGGAGCCTTGTCGATGAGGCGAATGCCCTTGCTGTCGCACATTGCGAGTGCTTCGCTCACTCCGTCTTCCACCTTGAAGGCAACGTGATGAACGCCTCTGCCACCATTGTCGAGATATTTCTGGACAGTGCTTTCGGGGCAAGTCGGCTCCAAAAGTTCCAACTTCACCTCACCAACTTTGAGGAAAGCGGTCTTTACTTTCTGGTCTTCTACAACTTCTGTTTTGTAAACCTCCAAGCCGAGAACGTCCTGGAAATAGGGCAGAACTTCGTCGATGCTCTGTACGGCGATGCCCAAATGCTCAATGCGTGAAATCTTCATAATGTGATATTGTTTAATTAGGTTTGTTGTTAAAAGCACTGCAAACAACTTAACGTGTTAACTTGCTCAACTTAACGTGTTAAGTTTGCAAATTAACCAGCACAAGTTTTCGGGGCTAACTGCAGACTAGATTTCTATGAGGATGCGGCCATTTATCATGCGGCCTGTCAAGTAGTTAGGTACGGCGTACTGATGGTTCGAAATGTCCGTTATCCAGTAGTAACTGCTGACGTTGTTGAGGCCAAAGATGTTGAAGCAATCCAGTCCGAGCCAAATGTTACGCAAGAACTTGCAGCGACGCAGATGATGGTCCTCGTTGTTGATGAGGCGGTAGTTCATGCCGATGTCGAAACGCTTGTAGGCTGGTGCTCGGAAGACATTGCGCTCCAATCCTGTATGTGGAGGACCGAAAGGCAATCCGTCGGCAAAGGTTGCTTTCAGGTTCATCTTCCAGCGTGTCGTGTTGGGGAAATAGTCGCTGAAGAAGAGGTTGATGTTGTAGCGCTGGTCTGTTGGCTGCGGAATCTTCTGTCCATTCAGGTTCATCGAGGCCTTCATCAAACCGAAGCTAATCCACGAGTCTGTGCCTGGAACGAACTCACCATAAAGTTTGAAGTCGGCTCCTACAACGTAACCTGTTGCGCAGTTGTTGCCATAATAGACGATTTGCAGGTTATCGACGTTGTAAGGATTGAGTTTCCATTGTGCTTTATAATAGACCTCGGTGGTGAACTTGAAGGGGCGTTGAGCTATCTTGAACTTGTATTCCATGCCGGCAACGACTTGGAACGAGCGCTGCGACTTGATGTTCGGGTTGAGCTGGACTGTCGTGTTACCTGCGATGGTGATGGTGTCGCGAAGTTCTTTGTAGAAGGGACGCTGGTTGTAAAGTCCCATTGCCAGTCGGAAGGTGAAGTTGTCGTTGGCTGCCGGCACGAATCCGAGGCTGGCACGAGGGCTGAAGAGCCACTCTTTGTTCCAACTCCAATAGCTGAGACGCAAGCCGTAGTTAAAGCTGAGGATGCCTACGCTGCTCTCTTTTCGCCAAGTATCTTGGGCATAAAGCTCGAGTTGATTGGTGTTGATGGAGTTCTTGGCTCGCATGTTATAGATGACCTGCAGGTCGTTTCCTGTGTGGGGAACGCTGTAGCCACTACTGTCGCGATATTCCCATTCGCTCGAATTCTCGCGCACCTTCTCGTGTTTCCAACCTAAACCAGCATGCATCTGATGTGTGCCGAGCTTCAGGTCGTAGGCGAGCTTCATGCTTTGGACGGAGCTGTAAAGGAAGTTGCGGGCATGTTCCATATAGGAACCGACGCCCAACTGTTCGTCGCCATTCGTCTCGTTCAACCAGTATTGTCCCTGGATGTCGTAGGTCTCTTTCTCACGATTGCTGAAGAGCGATGTGGTGAGGCTGAGCGCTCCTTTGCCAAGCATACGGGCAGCACGAACAGTTCCAAAGAGTGTCTGGAACTGGTCTTCCTCCTTGCCGTCGAAATAGACCTTGAAACTCTTCACGTCTTCAAGTGTTCCGAACCTCGTCTCGCGGTCAGCTGGCTTGAAGTTATAGTTGTTTCGATTGATATAGACGATAGCGTCGAAGGCCCAGTTCTTTGTGGGTGCCCAACGGAAATACGCTTGATAATCGAGGAAGTTGGGCTTGTACTCGCCTTTCGTCTCGAGGCTGCCAAGCATGTATTGGTTGGTCTTGTAACGCAAACCATTGCTGAAGGAGAACTTCTTCTTGCCGTAACCGACATAAACATTTGCGCCAAGCAGACTGGCTGCCACAGATGCTTCGAGTTTTTCGGGGTGGGCATAAGTGATATCAAGCACGCTCGACATCTTGTCACCATATTTCGCCTCGAAACCACCAGCAGAGAAGTTAATCTTCTCGACCATGTCGCTGTTGATGACGGAAAGTCCCTCTTGCTGTCCGCTATTGATAAGCATCGGCCTGTAAACCTCGACACCATTGATATAGACGCAGTTCTCGTCGAACGAACCGCCACGAACGTTGTACTGGCTGCTCAGTTCGTTATGGGTGCTGACACCAGCCTGGGTTGCCACAAGCTCTTCAACGGCATTGCCGCTTGTCGAGGGCATTCGCTTCAGGTCCTTCTTGTTGAGTTCCTGCATCGAACCCATTTGTCGGCGTGTTTCCGCAATGGTCACCTCTTGCATCTCTTTCCCGCTCTCACGCATCACGATGTTGAGCGTCAGATTGCCTTTGGGTTTCTTGAGGACACGCTTGCGCGTCTCGTAGCCCATCATGGTGTAAACGACCACGACGCTATCGGCAGTATTGAAGGATAGCTTGTACTGTCCGTCAATCGAGGCGACGGTTCCGAAGGGCTGACCCTCGATGCGCACCTGACACAAAGACACAGGGTCCTGGCTATCGTCCACAACCCTTCCCTTCAGGTGCACCTTGGCGGTGTCGACCTGCTGCTCTTCCTCTTGAGCAGACACGTTCATGATGCCCCAAAAGAGAGGCATAAGAAGCATTAAGAAACGTTTCATCTTATATAATAACGTTAAAAGTGTCGATTTATTGTAAGAACTTCAACTAAAAGTTGTACCTTTGCAGAACAAAAGATAGAAACGATGGAAAAATTCAGTGAATTAATCAAGTTGCGTCGCAGTCACAGGAGCTTTACAGAAGAGCTCTTGAGTGGCGACGACGTGAAGCTGCTTCTTCGAGCCGGTTTGATGGCTCCCAGCAGCAAAGGTCTGCATAGTTACGAGTTCATCGTGGTGGAAGACAAGCAGATGCTCGCTGCCTTGAGCCAATGCAAAGCCGTTGGTAGCGACTTCCTTTCGGGAGCGCCTCTGGCTATCGTGGTGCTTGCCGACCCCAGAATCAGCGACGTTTGGATAGAAGATGCCTCTGTTGCGGCAATGAACATCCTGCTTCAAGCTGAAGACCTCGGGCTAGGTGCTTGCTGGATTCAGCTGCGTGACAGACAGGATGCAGAAGGTCAGCCGACCGAAGAAATCGTGAAGTCCCTGCTCGCCATCCCAGCAGAGATGCGAGCCGTTTGCATGATTGCTGTCGGACACAAAGGGATGGAACGCAAGCCGCAGAATGAAGAACGATTGAACTGGGAACGCGTACATATCGGACAGTACTGATTGGAGCGGGCAATGTGGCGAGCTTCTTGAAGGCCAACATCAAGTCACCTTTCGAGCTTACTTGTGTTGGGGGACGCCAAAGAACGTGTCCCATTCCCAAGGATGCTGACCTCTACATCATCGCTATCAGTGATAGGGCGATAAGTCCTGTCAGTCAGGAACTTAAGGATGTCGAAGGACTTGTGGTCCATACGGCTGGAAGCGTACCGATGGATGTGCTCTCCTCGAAGAGGCGAGGCGTGTTCTATCCCCTCCAGACGCTCTCCAAGAAGCGCCAGATTCCTGCCTCGAAGGTTCCATTTTACATTGAGGCAAGTCAAGAACAAGACCTCGATTTGCTTCATTTGCTTGCCGAAAGTATGGGAAGCAAGGCGGAGCAGATGGACAGCCAGCGCAGGAAATACCTTCACCTCGCAGCCGTCTTCTGCTGCAACTTCGTGAATCGGCTCTACGGCATTACTGCCGACTTGCTTGCCGAGCACAACATCCCCTTCTCGGCTATGCTGCCGCTCATCCATGAAACTGCAGATAAGGTGGACGAGTTGACGCCCAGCGAAGCCCAAACAGGCCCGGCAGTCCGATGGGATGAGGCTGTTATGGCTCAGCAGATGTCACTTTTGAATGATGAGCAACGAGAGCTCTATCAACTAATCAGCAAAAGCATACACGATGATAAACTACGATTTGAAGAGAATAAAGGCACTCGTCTTTGATGTGGATGGCGTCCTGAGCACGGAAAATGTCCGTGTTGATGCGAATGGGGAACTGCTCCGAACGGCCAATACGAAAGACGGTTATGCCCTTCGATTGGCTGCCATGAGTAGCCTTCATGTTGCTGTCATAACTGGGGCTCGCGAGTCGTCCATCCTGGCCAGGTACGAAGCAATCGGCATCCACGATGTGTTCCTGGGCAGTTCCATCAAGACGGAGAAGCTCCAGCAACTGCTCGAGAAATACAACCTGACAGCCGACGAGGTGCTCTATATGGGAGATGATATTCCAGATTACGAGGTGATGAAGGCTGTCGGACTGCCTTGCTGCCCCAAAGATGCTGCCCCAGAAATACGCGACATCAGCGTTTATGTCAGTCACAAGGACGGCGGCTGCGGTTGTGTTCGCGATGTGATTGAGCAAGTTCTGAAGGCTCAAAAGAAATGGATGGCTGACAAAAAAGCGTTTGCATGGTAAAGACCCCCTGACCCCCTTTAGGGGGAATTATTATTCAAGGCACATTAAACAATGAAAATAATTCTCGCAAGTAATTCTCCTCGACGCAAGGAACTCCTTGCTGGACTTGGTTTCGACTATGAAGTTCGCACGCTTCAGGGTCTCGATGAAAGTTATCCGGAAGGGCTTTCGATGGAGGAGATTCCTCAATATATCAGTCGAAAGAAGGCAGCGGCATATACTCTCAATCCCGATGAACTGCTCATCACGGCAGATACCATCGTGTATCTCGATGGCGAAGTCCTTGGCAAACCAGCTGATGAGGCTGAGGCAAAACAGATGCTTAGGAAGCTTTCCGGCAAGACGCATCAAGTCGTGACAGGCGTGACGCTGAAGACCCCTCTAAATCTCCCCGTAAAGGGGAGACTTGCGGAACAGGACTCCCTCCCTTCACGGGAGGGTCGGGGTGGGTCTTCCATTTCTTTTGCCTCCGTCTCTCAAGTCACCTTTGCCCAACTCTCGGAAGCAGAAATCGACCATTATGTCACGCATTATCGTCCGCTGGACAAGGCTGGAGCTTACGGCATTCAAGAATGGATTGGCTATATCGGCGTGACGCGAATCGAAGGTTCCTACTTCAATGTGATGGGACTGCCTGTCCAGAGACTCTATTCCGAAATGAAGAAACTTAACATCCTACCAGATACAAAATGAATAAACTCACTATTAAAAAGACGGTTCTCTGCTGTTTGTTGACGATTGCCTTTATCTCTTGCTCGAAGAGCGACCACACATCTTACTGTCCGACGTGGCTCGGATTTACCTATAAGACAGGCAATTATCCGAATTACGTCACGGGTAATCCCAGGAATATGGTGCTCAATCCGGACGATTCGGTTCACGTAACTGCTCATCAGAAAGAGCGTGGTCACCTGATTAATGCAACCTACTACACCTGGACAATCAGCTATGATACGCTCGACACCAAGAATAATGACAATCCGGACGATGATGTGAGGGTTCGTGTGGACTCGGTTTATAACACGCGAACCAATTATGACGGATACATCGATGGCGCAGACGATCCCGTCGGACACCTGCATCTCCACAAGAATGTCCTGCCTCCGAAGAATGGCGAACAATACTACATCAGGTTTGTTGCCCGTTATGATTATAGCGGACAGGGTGTTACAATCGAGAATGGAAACGTAGTAGATAACTCATCCTACGGCGGACACATCACGCCCTCGAGTGGCGCAATTGGCGGAGGAGCAGCAGGTTATCTCTACTTTACCGTGTCGAATTAGAGTCCTCTTTATTGCGAAGAATTAGGAGGACTGCAGTCCTCCTTAAATTTTACTATGGGAGGACTGGAGTCCCACCGTGGTGGGACTGGAGTTTTCCCACGGTGGGACGCTCGTCCTCCCACGGTGGGACTGGAGAGTTAACAGGTCGGGTTGGGAATTATGCCTCGAGGACCAGCCCGTCGTAGGCATAGTGGAAGCCCTGGGGAAGCTTTTGTTCCTCCACTTCATACAGGCCGACTTGATGGCACATGTGTATGAAGTAAGTCGGGATGTTGCCCAGGCTTCGGCTGAACTCAATGGCGTGTTCGACGGTTTGGTGTGTCTTGTGAGGCGTATGTCGCAAGGCTCCGATAATGAGCAACTTGATGCCTTGAAGCAAGGGGAGTGACGAGTCGAACAGCTCGGTCATGTCCGTCAGGTAAGCCACATCGCCAATCCTGTATCCCATGATGGGCAACTCGCCATGCATGACGCGAATGGCCGTCACTTCAAGCTCGCCGAATTGCATCTTGTCGCCTTCCTTTATCTCGTGCAAATCCAGCTTCGGAATGCCCGGATACGTGTGTCGGACTAAACAGTAAGGTAGTCTCTGACGCAAGTGACGACAGGCATAATCGTCGGCAAAAATGGGAAGATTGCGGTCGAAGGTAAATGGGCGAAGGTCGTCGATACCCCCAACGTGGTCGTAATGCTCGTGAGTGATGAGGACGGCATCAAGCGGCTTCGTCATCCTGATACGGAGCATCTGCTCGCGAAAGTCAGGTCCGCAGTCCACGAGGAGTCTTGTATCGCCTTCCTCGAAGAGCGCTGAAGCACGAAGACGCCTGTCGCGAGGGTCGCTACTGGTGCAAACCTCGCACCCACAACCGATTTGCGGTACTCCGATACTTGTGCCTGTTCCGAGGAAAGTTATCTTCATATAAAGTTGACTTCCGGCTCTAATTCGATGCCGAAACGCTCCTTGACGTCCTTTTTGATAGCCTCGCAAAGCCTTTGTATATCGCTTCCTGAGGCTCCTCCCTTGTTTACGAGTACCAAAGCCTGACGGTCGTGGACGGCAGCAGGACCGAGGCTCTTGCCCTTCCAGCCAGCCTGCTCAATCAACCAGCCTGCAGCCAGTTTGACTTTCCCCTCGTCGGCAGGGTAGTGGGGCATCGTCGGATACTCGGCCAGAAGGCGCTCTGCCTGCTCTTTCGGTACAACTGGATTCTTGAAGAAACTGCCTGCGTTGCCCTGTTTTTTAGGGTCAGGAAGCTTGGCTCGACGGATGTCTATGATGATTTGACGCAGCTCTTGAGCCGTCAGGGAGTCCTTCATGAGTCCTTTTTCCTCGACAGCCTTCACGAGGCCGCCATATTGGAGCTTCGGCTCGAAGTGTTTCTTGAGGCGGAACGTAACGCGAGTGATGGCATATTGGCCCCACAAGTCGCCCTTGAAGATGCTTTGCCTGTAGCCATATTGGCATTCTTGTTGCTTCCAGATGCGCTCTGAGTAGTCCTTCAGACTGATGCCCTTCACCTCCTCAATCACGTCTTGAGCCTCTACGCCATAAGCTCCGATGTTCTGCACGGCTGCGGCTCCTACCTGACCTGGAATGAGTGAAAGGTTCTCCATCCCGTACCAACCTCTTTGGATGGCTTGGGCTATGAACTCGTCGCACACTTCGCCCGAACCGACTTCCACAAGGACCTCGTCGTCTGTCTCTTGCTTAACGACAAAACCCTTGATGTTGGATTTCAGCACGAAGCCTTTGAAGTCGTTAAGGAAGAGCAGGTTACTGCCCTGACCTATCAGCAGGATGGGCAACTCGGCATTGAACTTGTGGAGCGTCTTAAGTGCGTTTGTCAAGCCCTTCTCCGAGTCGTATTTGATGACGGCAAGTGCCTCTGCCTCTATGCCGAAAGTGTTCTCAATTCTCATATCTTGTAAGCCTCCAGCCAGTTCGCTCTTTGTTGAATGTGAATATCTCTTGCAATCCGTTCGACAAGCCACTCTTTCTCATCACGATTCTGTGGCCGCCATAAGTCTGACCCTTGCGGATGTTGCTGATGATGCCACTCGGAACCTCCGGACAAAACGTTTGCCATTGGTCGGCGTCGATAATGCCGTTGATGATTTCGTCCTCGTCTTCCGAGTCTTGAAGGCTGATATGAAGCGGGTCGGCTATGGATTGGCTTTGGAAGATGCTGTCGCTGCAGAAGCGAGCATAGAAGTTGAGGAAGTCGCTGAGGTCATCGTCGTCGAACGTTTCCTCACGGATGGCTGCAAGTTGCCAGTGCCCTTCTTCGCGAAGGAAGCGGTAGTTGCGAATCGTTCCGTCGTTGAGGTTGATGCGTTGCAGGTTGACGATGGAGTCCTCTTCCAGTTCCTCGTCGTCCTCGGCATGCATCTGGGACGTGTTTCCATACAGGGTTGTGAAGTATTCGCCCGACAGGAAACCAAGCTCGAACTCAGGGTTGAAGTCCTCGAGCAACTCGGTAGGTCGCTGGGAATGCTCAAGCGGCAGAGGCATTGGGGTGCGTTCCTGTCGCAAGGTCCGGCTGTGAAGATAGGCGAAGAGGAAGTCGTTGAAGATGCCGTCGAGTGCAGGAGTGCTCTCTTCATCTATGCCTAGTTCCTCCTCCACTTGTGCAAGCGTATCGACAGGAATAGTGTCCGACAGCAGCAGGTCCACCTCTTCCTGGTTGGTGTCGCTGCCTTTGCTGCCACACGAAAGCAACATCGCAACCACAACCGCCACGAAGCACCAGATAACCTTACACTTAATGCTCATTCTGCAACCTAACGACTAAATCGGGTGCAAAATTACAAAATAATCTTTAATCTCTAATCCTTAATCCATAATTTATTTATAACTTTGCACGCGAAAACACAGAAAATAGGCTTTTTATGATAGAGAAAATAGAACAATTGATGCAGGAAATCTCTGCGCTTCAAGCAAAGAATGCCCAAGAGGCAGAGGCTCTTCGCATCAAATACTTGAGCAAAAAAGGTGAGATTTCGCAGTTGATGAATGACTTCCGGAGTGTTCCCGCCGAACTGAAGAAAGAGGTGGGCATGAAGATTAACCAGCTCAAGAACCTCGCTCAGGAGAAGATAAACGCCCTGAAGGAGAGTGCCGGAGAGGGCTCTGCCGCAGGTGCTTCGTCTATCGACCTCACGCGCACACCTTATCCCATTACGCTCGGCTCTCGTCATCCCCTGACGATTGTCAAGAATGAAATCGTCGATATCTTCAGCCGCCTTGGTTTCACCTTGGCAGAAGGCCCTGAGGTGGAGGACGACTGGCACGTTTACAGCAGTCTGAACTTTGCCGACGACCATCCCGCTCGCGATATGCAGGACACGTTCTTCGTGGAGTCGCATCCCGATATCATTCTTCGCTCGCATACCAGCAGCGTGCAGTCTCGTGTGATGGAAAAGACTCAGCCGCCCATTCGCATACTTTGCCCTGGCCGAGTTTACCGCAATGAAGCCGTGAGTGCACGTGCTCATTGCTTCTTCCATCAGATTGAAGGCCTGTATGTTGACAAGAATGTCAGCTTCACAGACCTCAAGCAAGTGCTCCTTCTCTTTGCCCAGGAGCTCTTCGGACCTGAGACGAAGATACGTCTTCGCCCCAGTTACTTCCCCTTCACAGAACCCTCTGCCGAGATGGACGTTAGCTGTACCATTTGCGGTGGTAAGGGCTGCTCGATGTGTAAAGGCAGCGGCTGGCTCGAGATACTTGGTTGTGGAATGGTAGATCCTGCTGTTCTCGAGGCAAATGGCATTGACAGCAGCATATACACAGGCTACGCTTTCGGTATGGGCATCGAGCGCATCACGAACCTGAAGTACCAGGTGAAGGACCTCCGCATGTTCTCCGAGAATGATGTTCGCTTCCTCGACGAGTTCACCAGCGCAAGGTAATACATTATTATATAATAAAAGAAGAGCCCGAAGACAAAACTTCGGGCTCTATTTGTTTGTTGGAGTAATTGCTTTACTCGACGGGAATCTTTGCGATTCTTCTTTCGTGGCGACCACCTTCGAAGGGTGTCTGGAGGTATTCGTCCATGATGGCATCGGCTTCTTCGTTCGTAATGAAGCGGCCAGGCATCACAAGCACGTTGGCATCGTTGTGCTGCCGAGCGAGATGGGCTATCTCAGGAATCCAGCAAAGAGCGGCGCGAATGCTCTGATGCTTGTTGAGTGTCATGTTGATACCCTCTCCGCTACCACAGATGGCAATGCCTTTCTCGCATTCTCCTGCTTCCATACCCTTTGCCAAAGCATGTGCGAAGTCAGGATAATCGCAACTCTCCTCGCTATAAGTTCCATAGTCGTGAAACTCAATGCCTTTCTCTGCGAGGTATTCCTTTACATGCTGCTTGAGTGCATAGCCAGCATGATCACTTGCCAAACCTATCATGATAATATCTTCTTTGCTTGGTTATATACGTTTTCAGGCGTGAAGCCGAGTTTCTGGTCGAGCACCTTGTATGGAGCAGAGAAGCCGAAGCTGCCGAGCCCCCAGATTGAGCTACTGGGATGAGCGCCTACAAGGAAACCTTGCAAGTTGACTGGCAAGCCAGCCGTAAGGCCAAAGACTTTGCTGCCGATGGGGAATAGCTCGCGTTGGTAGGAAACGGGTTGTTCGCGGAAGAGCCCTTCGCTGGGAGCGCTAACGACTCGAACTTTGTAACCATCTTTGCGAAGAAGTCTTGCACCTGCAATAAGGGTGCTGACTTCAGAGCCGTTGCCAACAAGAATGATGTCGAACTGTTGGTCACTTTCGGCAGCAATATAGGCTCCACGCTTTGTGCCTTCGTAGTCCGTTCCAGCGGGAAGGTCTTCGATGGTCTGTCTGCTGAGAATGAGGGCAGAAGGCGTATGTATGTTCTCCATTGCCAACTTCCAGCACCATGTTGTAGCCTTGCCATCAGCAGGACGAAGCACGAGCATCGAGTTCCTGCCGCTGTGGTTCTTCATCTTCTCCATCAAGCGGATTTGTGCCTCCTGCTCGACTGGTTCGTGTGTCGGGCCGTCCTCACCAACGCGGAAGGCATCATGACTCCATACAAACTTGACGGGAACTTCCATCAGGGCAGCCATACGGATGGCAGGTTTCATGTAGTCACTGAAGACAAAGAATGTGCCGCAAGCCGCGATTACACCGCCATGTAGCATCATACCAATGCAACAGCATGCCATCGTTAGTTCTGCCACACCAGCCTGCAAGAAGCCGCCACCGAAGTTGTCGCGAGAGATGACTGTCGCACCACCTTTGATGAAGCCGTCTGTCTTGTCGGAGTTGCAGAGGTCGGCAGAACTGACAATCATGTTGGGCACCTGCTTTGCGAGCAATGAGAGACAAGCACTCGAGGCATTACGTGTGGCATCATTTGGTTTCTGCTCGATGCTGTCCCAATCAATCTTGGGAAGCTTGCCAGCGAACCAGTCCTTCAGCTGAGCTGCTTTCTCCTGGTTCTGACTTGCCCAAGCCTGTTCTTCCTCGTAACGAGACTTAACAAGGCATTCCAGTTCCTTGAGTCGAGCCTCATAAAGAGCCTGCACTTCAGGGAAGATGACGAAGGGCTTGTCGGGATTACCACCGAGGTTGGTGACTGTGTTGCGATAGGCATCACCACCCAAGGGAGCGCCATGAGTCTTACAGCTGCGTTCGTAGCTTGAGCCATCAGCCTGCAGAGCGCCCTTACCCATGATGCAACGGCCGATGATGAGAGTGGGCTTGCCAACCACAGCCTTTGCTTTGTCGAGCGCCTTACGGATTTGCTCAACATCGTTTCCGTCTATCTCAATGACCTCCCATCCGCAAGCACGATACCTCATGGCTGTATCTTCGCAGGTCACGACATTTGTCTCGGTGGAGAGTTGAATGTCGTTGGCATCGTAGAACATGATAAGGTTGTCGAGCCCAAGATTGCCTGCAATGCGAGCAGCTCCAAGGCTTATTTCCTCCTGAATGCCACCATCGCTTATGTAGGCGTAGATAGTCTCCTTCTTGAATGTTGGGTTGCCAGTCTTGGCATAGAGGAACTTTGCAGCAATGGCAGCACCAACGGCATAGGTGTGACCTTGTCCAAGCGGACCGCTGCTGTTCTCGATGCCACGTTCGTAGCATACCTCAGGATGACCAGGGGTTGGAGAGCCCCATTGACGCAACTCTTGCAGTTCCTCGAGTGTGAACTTCTTGATGAGCGTCAGTTCAGCATAAAGCATCGGACTCATGTGCCCAGGGTCGAGGAAGAAGCGGTCACGACCTTCCCAGTTTGGGTTTTGGGGGTCGAACTGCATGTATTCGCTGTAGAGGACGTTGATGAAGTCCTGGGTGTCCGCTCTTTGCTTTCTCCACCATTGCAGCCGCTAGAATGCGGATGTTGTCGGCTGCGCGATTCATGAGAGGTATGTTGTTCATAATTATATATATATGTGTGTGTGCGTCAAGGCAAATCTGTTTGACACTGCAAATTTACGATTTTTTTTTGAGACTTACAAGGTTCGAACATAAAAAAGCACAAGAAATAACATCCTTCAGGGAGAGGTGTTCTTCAGTAGACTGTTCCCTTTTGAGTTATATAAAACTTCAACAAACAAATGATAGCTAACTAAAAGTAAACAATCTACCTTTGTTGGTGTAAACGCAGGCAGGAATGATTGCCAACATGGCGTGCCATGTTGGCCAATGTAACACGTTAAGATTCGCAACTTAACGTGTTATGATGAAAGTGCCGCCATGCCATTCGGTGAAAGGCTCCTCTTCCTCAAGATAATGCCAGTTGAGTAGGTTTCCTTTTTCATCAGTCTCTACAACGACTGGACCTTGTTGGCGGGTTCCGTCGGGTAGGAGAATGTCGTGATAGGCGCGCTTCATCTTCTTCTGTTGCGCTGAGGAATGCCGCGCTCAGGATGGATGGGGTTGGGGTTCTCCTTCGTGATGTGTATCTTCCTCTCCTTGGGTTGACTCTCACGAACCTGAAGAGGAGTCAGGCGTTCACCTTTCTTCTCAGGAACGGTATCGACCTCTGTTGAATCGGAAACAATAGGTGCAGGTGCAACCTCAACAGGCTTCTCCTTATGCATGCGGATGAGTTGCATCTCGCTGATGAGCAAAGGCTTTGGCTGGTCGGCACCTTTCACGATGGGCAAGTAGATGTAACCTGTTATAGAACGAAGATTGAGGCTATCCAAAGTCTTACCTGGGCTGTAATGCAACTCGTTTTTGGGACTGTTCCTCAACAGATCTGTAACGCTAGCAACGGTGTCTGTGTCGTAGTAGAAGTTGAGCAAAGCAATGGCTTCGTTGTTCATGCTACGTCCTACAAATAGGGTTTGGAAGCGCCATATAAAACTGTCTCCAGCCCTAAATGTAGAATCGGCTTTCATCGTGAAGGAATAGATACATTGGACAGGGGTGGCTGCTACGCATGCGAAGTCCTTGCCGAGCCAAATGTTTGCTGTGTCACCTTCGTTGGTGAGCTTCGCAAACTTGTCCTGATTGGCTTGTGACAATTCGAGGCCCATTCGTTCTGCTTGTGCTTGAACGCGTGTCACAACATTATCATAGATGTGTGTGAACTCCTCAGCACGCCCACTATAGTAAATCATCGAAGAGTCGAAAACGGCTTCCGTGATACGATGTTTCTTGAAGACAGCCTGAATGAATTTGTATCGCGTCACCTCACTGTTGTCGCCCTGTGCTTCAGCCATTCCCTGTGCAAGATGGAAATCGACTAACACATCTGTCATCTTCTGCTTGCTCAATATTCCGCGAGGCCGAGATGGGGAACAGGCCATTAACAGCAATGCCAGAAATATGAGGTAAGACGTGAGACGCTTCATTTAAAAACGTTCTTATTGAAGAAAAGGATGAGCGCAATAACACCACAGGAAATGCTGGCGTCGGCAAAGTTGAAGATGGGAGAGAAGAATATGAAATGCTCGCCACCTATGTAAGGCAGGCTTGCTGGCCAATCCCATTCTACGAGAGGGAAGTAGAACATATCTACAACTCGTCCGAGCATTAGTTGCCCATAGCCTGTGCCCCATGGGACAAGTTCTGCTCTGAAAGGAGCAGGCGGGTTGTTGAAGATCATCCCGTAGAACAAGCAGTCGAAGATGTTGCCTGCTGCTCCGGCTGTTATCATCGTCAGACAAACAAGATAACCCCAACCGATGCCTCGCTTGATGCATCGAAATATGTACCAAGAGAGTAGCACCACTGCCACGATGCGGAACGAAGTGAGGAACCACTTGGGAATGACCTCCATGCCGAAAGCCATTCCGTCGTTCTCTGTAAAGAGAATGTGGAACCAATCCGTCACCTTGATGCTTTGATGCAGATACATGCCTGTCTTGACCGCCACCTTGATGACTTGGTCAATGCAGACAATACCCACAGCAAGGGCAACCGAGGTCAGTGCTTGTGCTTGCTTGCGAGTCATTATTTCTTCTTGTCGCGAGCTTGCTTGGCTTCGATGGATAGGGTGGCGTGAGGCACAGCACGAAGGCGCTCCTTCGGAATGAGTTTACCAGTCTCACGGCAGATACCGTAAGTCTTGTTCTGGATGCGAACCAATGCTGCAGTCCTGTGATGAACTTCTGAGCGCGCATCACTTCGTTCATGAGGCTTTCCTTAGAAAGTGTTTCACTGCCTTCTTCCAGTGTGTGGTAAGTAGAGTGAGTTTCTGCTTCGTCCACTCCGTCGCCGTTAATCTTCTGCATGAGCACTTCATAGTCGCTCTTGGCAACTGCGAGTTTCTCGTTGATGAGCTGGCGGAACTCCTCGAGCTCCTCGTCGGAGTACCTAACTTTGTTTTCTTCCATATCTTTTTTCTTTATTATATTTTGCTAACTGTCAGTTCCGTGCCGAGTGTGATGTTGTTGGCAAGAACTTGTGATGCTATGTAATCGCTAAACTTGCTGAGGCATGTGCGGTTGTCGTCGCTCTCGGGAATTGTGACGTTGATACGGTCGGTGATGTCGAAGCCGCTGTCCTTGCGAAGTGTCTGGATGCTACGGATAAGTTCACGAGCCACACCTTCCAGGCGCAAGTCCTCTGTGATGGTGAGGTCGAGCGCGACGGTCAGCGTGCCTTCATTGGCAACGCTCCATCCAGGAATGTCTTGGCTGAAGATCTCGATGTCCTCGAGGTCAACGGTAACCTGTTCGCCTGTGTCGAGCGTGAGGGACAGATGCTCCTTTGCTTCGAGTTCGGCAATCTGCTCCTGACTCATGGCCAGGACTGCTGCGTTGACACTTTTCATCAGTTTGCCGAACTTCTTGCCCATCGTGCGGAAGTTGCACTTCACTTGCTTGACGAGCATTCCCTCTGCCTCCACGAACTCAAGTTCCTTGACGTTCACTTCGTCGAGGATGAGCTGCTGCATAGCCTGGATGCGCTGTTGCTGCTCGGCGCTTGTGGCAGGAATGGCGATGCGCTGAAGCGGTTGCTTCACGACAATCTGCTCCTTCTTGCGGAGCGAGAGAATCATGCTTGTAACCTGCTGAGCGAGAGCCATGCGTTGTTCCTGCTCTTGGTCTATCTTTGCATCATCTGCAACGGGGAACTTTGCCAGATGTACGCTCTTTGTCTCACCCTTGCCAGTCGCATCATTCAGGTCTCTCCAAAGACGGTCGGCATAGTAAGGAGCGATGGGAGCCATCAGTCGGGCAACGGTCTCAAGGCAAGTGTAGAGTGTCTGATAAGCACTCAGCTTGTCGAGACTCATGGCAGAACCCCAGAAGCGCTTCTTTGAGAGACGCACAAACCAGTTGCTGACGTTATCGACCACAAAGGCCTGAATGAGGCGTCCTGCTCTTGTGGGCTCGTAATCCTCGTAGCATTGCTCAACCTCACGAATGAGGCTGTTCAGGCAAGAGAGTATCCAGCGGTCCATTTCGGGACGTTCGTTCATGGGCACATCTGGCTCCTCGTAGCTCCAACCATCAACATTGGCGTACATTGTGAGGAAGGAATACGTCTGGAAGAGTTTGCCGAAGAATGTGCGGCTTACTTCCTGCACACCTTCCTCGTCGAACTTCAGGTTGTCCCAAGGTGCGCTGTTTGTTATCATATACCAGCGAACAGCGTCGCTTCCGTACTTCTCAATGGCACCAAACGGGTCGACGGCATTGCCGAGACGCTTCGACATCTTCATGCCGTTTTTGTCGAGCACGAGACCATTACTGATGACGGCCTTGTAGCTGACGCTGTCGAAGACCATTGTAGCGATGGCATGCAAAGTATAGAACCAACCACGAGTTTGGTCCACGCCTTCAGCAATGAAGTCTGCAGGGAAGACAATTCCCTTGTCGAGCTGCTCTTTGTTCTCGAAAGGATAATGTATCTGGGCATAAGGCATAGCACCCGAGTCGAACCAAACATCGATGAGGTCGAGCTCGCGCTTCAATACTGCGCCACTCTCGCCGACGAGCCAAATCTGGTCGACATACGGGCGATGAAGGTCGATGCGGTCGTAGTTCTCCTGACTCATATCGCCTGGCACGAAGCCTTTCTCCTTGAGAGGGTTGCTGGGCATCACGCCGGCAGCAACTGCCTTCTCTATCTCGTTGTACAGCTCTTCTACGGAGCCGATGCAAATCTCTTCGCGAGTATCCTTATTGCGCCAAATTGGAAGCGGTGTGCCCCAATAACGGGAGCGACTGAGGTTCCAGTCGTTGAGGTTCTCGAGCCACTTGCCGAAGCGACCAGTACCTGTGCTTTCCGGCTTCCAGAGAATGGTGTTATTGAGTTCCATCATGCGCTCTTTAGCGGCCGACGAACGGATGAACCAGGAGTCGAGAGGGTAGTAGAGGACGGGCTTGTCTGTGCGCCAGCAATGGGGATAGTTGTGGACGTGCTTCTCTATCTTGAAGGCCGTTCCTTCGTCCTTCATTTCGATGCACATCTTCACGTTGAGGTCCATCTCCTTTGCCGCAGCCTTCTCGTCGTACTTGCCGCCTTCGTTGAACTTCGGGTCGTAGGCATTCTTGACGTAGTCGCCGCTGTGATGCCAGTAGCTGTCGTTCACGCAAGCCTGCACAAAGTCGGCATCCATATCGTCCTTCACGAAGTACTTGCCGGTGAAGTCAACCATCGGACGCGTGTCGCCTGACTTGTCGATGACGAAGAGGCTTGGGATGCCTGCATCCTTTGCCACCTTGGCGTCGTCTGCACCAAAGGTAGGAGCGATGTGTACGATGCCGGTACCGTCTTCCGTAGTGACATAATCGCCAGGGATAACACGGAAGGCTTCTGCACTCTTATCGACGACTTTTCCGTCCTCGAGCGCACAAGGCTTCACCCACGGGAAGAGCTGCTCGTACTTCAAGCCAACGAGGTCAGTTCCTTTGCCTCGCCAAAGAATCTCGAGTTCCTTGCCTTCCTCAGCTTGGAAGTAAGCAGAAAGTCGTGCCTCGGCGAGAATGTAAATGGCCTGCTCGTTAGTATATGGATTGCTGCCCTTGACGGCAACATAATCAATCTTAGGTCCTACGCAAAGGGCTGTGTTTGAGGGCAAAGTCCAAGGCGTCGTGGTCCAAGCCAAAACGTATATCGGAGTACTCTGAGTGCTCAGATTATTCAGATTATTCTGAGTGACACGGAATTGCGCCGTAACCGTGGTGTCTTTTACATCACGATAGCAGCCGGGTTGGTTGAGTTCGTGGCTCGACAGACCTGTTCCTGCTGCTGGTGAGTATGGCTGAATGGTGTAGCCTTTATAGAGAAGGTCCTTCTGGTAAAGCTGCTTCAGGAGCCACCAAAGCGTCTCAATGTACTTGTTGTCGTAGGTGATGTAGGGGTGTTCCATGTCGACCCAGTAGCCCATTTTGTGGCTGAGGTCGGCCCATTCGCTTGTGTACATCATCACATTCTCACGGCACTTTTGGTTGTACTCCTCGATGCTGATGCTCTTGCCGATGTCTTCCTTCGTGATGCCGAGTTCCTTCTCTACGCCAAGCTCAACGGGAAGTCCGTGAGTATCCCAGCCTGCTTTACGCTTTACTTGGAAGCCCTTCATCGTCTTGAAACGGCAGAAAGTGTCCTTGATGCTGCGAGCAAGGACATGATGAATGCCAGGATGTCCGTTAGCAGATGGAGGTCCTTCGTAGAAGACAAACGAGGGACAGCCCTCTCTTTCGGATATACTTGAATGGAAGACATCTTCTTTGTCCCATTGCTGGAGGACTTCTTTGTTGACGTCACTCAGGTTGAGCTTATTTCGTTCTGTGAATTTCTTGCTCATATAGTGTTTTTGAATTATATTTTCTTTTGGGCTGCAAAGATACGAACTTTAGTTGAGATTACAAAATAAACAAGCAAAAAAACACCGTTCGACTTTTTATTCGAACGGTGTAGAAGTATCAGGCGTTGGAACTTGGCACGTTAAGTTAATAAACTTAACACGCCATCTTGGTCAATTCGACACGCCATCTTTGCAAACTAAGCACGCCATCTTTTGTGACTTAGCTGGTGAAATTAGAGGTCGAGGTTAACGCCGATGCCAAAGGTATGGTTCTTACGATCGTAAACGTCTGTCTTGGGACCTGCTGCGGTCTGTGTGATGACTTCACGATCCTGATAGAAAGTGCACATATAACCGAGGTCGAAGTTGACTCTCTTGCTTGCTTTGACACGAACGCCAGCACCTACCATGTGGTTCGAGAGGTTGAAGGAGAGGTCGTTCATGAACTCGTCATTCATGCCGTAACGGGTTGTCTCCCAAGAACCTGATACTGTGAGCCACTTGCAGATGTCATATTCTGCACCAAGAAGGAACTCGTGAGTGTTGTGGTCGATGAGCTCCTCTTTGTTGAGGAACTTTGTGGAAACCTTGTCGAAGAACTGGTGGTAAGAAGCGCTAAGACGAAGCTTCTCGATGGGAGAGTATTGTGCACCCAGAGCAAGCATTGCGGGAATATCCTCGCGAACCTTCTTGCCGTCTTCGAACTGACTGAGAATGCCAGCAGCCTTTTCTTTTACCACATCGTCTGTGACAATTATGTCGCTGTTGTTTTTGAGGTTCAATCTGGTTGGCGCTTCATATTTGGCAGAGACATTCCACTTGTCGTTAATCTTCCAGTCAACACCAAGAATGATGGCTACACCGAAACTTGTCTGGTCACAGTCGAGGTCTATGCCGTAGTTGTTGAGTGCCTGTGTGTTGTTAACTTCACCTCCAGGAGTTTGAAGGCTATAGGCGATAGTGGGAGTGACGGCACCGTTGTAGTTGGCAGTTGCATATATTCCACGAACACCAACATATCCTGCTATGTTGTCGGTAAATTTGTATGTTCCACCGAGTTGTAATCCAAAGTGATAGGATTTACCTTTCATGAAGCTGTTGACGGAGTATCCCTTGAACTTACCTGTAGCTGCAAGAGCGGAAGCGGTTGCGTTGTCGTAACCTTTTGCTATAAGTCCTTGTGTCAAGAGACCAGAAAGAACACCAGGAGTTTGCATCATTGGAACAATCATTCCTGCGTAAGCTGCCTCGAAGGAACCCAGTCCGTTGTCGAACTTGCACATGCCGCCACCACCACAGATGGCAAAGTGAGCGGAGACGCTCCACTTGTCTTTATTATAAGAAACGGTAAAGGAAGGAATCACGGGAGCCGTTGCCTTACCCTCGAAACGATGAGTGGTGTTGGGGTTTTCGGTGTTATACTGGAATAGCGGGAAAGTCGTCTCGATGTTGCGTTGCTGGAAAGCCGTTTGGTTGTTGAGGCTCAAGTGCCATCCGTTCTCGAGGAAAGCACCACCAGCAGGGTTGGCGTAGATACTTGTGATGTCAATCTTACCTTCTTGAGCAAAGTTGCGGACGAAGGCTGCATTCTGGTTGGTGTTGGTCAGGAGACCACCTGCAAATGCGTTACTAACTGTGGCAAAAGCCATCAAAATAAGTGCTGTTTTTTTCATTTTTTACCTTAAATTGGTTAAAATCGGCTGCAAAGGTAACACAATTCTCCCGTTTGTGCAAGTTTTTTGAAGAAAAATGCACAATAAATATATGTTTTGTGCAATTCTTAGTGCCCAGCTAAGGCATAAATCGTCTTTTGTCCCTTAATTTTGAGACCTTTGATGTCTTTGAGGAGTTTGCTTGCCGAAGCGCGTTCTACAGCCACATAAGACCAATGGGGCAGCACGTCGATTCTGCCGATTTGACTGCTCTCGAGACCGCCTTGTTTTGTAAGGAAGCCCACGATATCGCCTCGACTTATCTTGTCCTTCTTGCCTTTACCTATATATAATGTCACCCAAAGCGGCTTCTCTGGCTTGGGAACTTTGGTGGGCAAAGCAATGGTTTCGACCTCTTCAACGATATAAGAAGGCAAACTCTCCTCAGGTCCGAGGATGAAATAGGCGTTTCCTTTCATGTCCCACCTTGCTGTTCTACCGTTGCGATGCGTGCAAGCTTCCTCGTTTAAGGGTAGGTGGTAGTGGATGATATTATCGACATCCGTGATGTCCAACCCTCGAGAAGCGAGGTCTGTGCTGACGAAAACATTACATGAGCCGTTCATGAAGCGGTAGAGCGCCCTTTCGCGGTCACGTTGTTCCATGCCTCCGTGAAAGATGCCGGCCATGATGCCTTGCTTTTCAAGGAAGTTTCCAACGCGCTCCACGCTCTCCCTGTAGCCCACGAAAACGAGGCTCTTCTGCGTTCCAAGCGTGCAAAGCAAGCGATACAAGGTCTGCAACTTGTCCTTTTCGGGCGATTTGACGATATAGAGACTGATGCGGTCGTCGCTCTCTCCGTCAAGGAAGTTGAGGCGGACATGCTTGTCTGTTCCTACGAACGACGGGATATCTTCGCTATCGGTTGCAGAGAGGAGAATGCGCTGTTGCAGATAGGGGAGTAGGGAGATAATGCTCTGCATCTGTTCGCGAAAGCCCAACTCGAGCGACTTGTCGAACTCATCGATGACGAGGGTCTTGACGCAATCAGCAAGCAGGTTGCCTTTCTGCAGATGGTCGAGCAGCCTGCCTGGTGTTGCAGCCACGAGGTGAGGCCGAAGCCCCTTCAGAAGCTGATGCTCCTCCATTGCTGGACGGCCTCCATAACAAGCGCAGACACGAAGCTCAGAACAAATTCTGCGAGCCACATCGGCTGTCTGTATTGCCAGTTCTCTTGAGGGAACTATGACGAGAGCCTGCAGGTCGTCGCTCTTCGCATCGAGTTTCTCCAACAAAGGCAACAGGTAAGCAAGTGTCTTGCCCGAGCCTGTAGGACTGAGAAGCACTATCGACGAACCCTTTCGAGCCGTTTGCAACATGTCTTGTTGCATGGCATTGAGGGCATCTATTCCGAGGCGAGAGAGGTCGTAAGTCATGTTATCTCAGGAAATAATCTACGAGGAAGTAGATGCCGAGGCTGACGAACCAGCCGAGAAGCACCTTCCAAGTGATGTGTTTCAGGTACCACCAAATGGTGACATCCTCTGATTTCATGAGGGCATAGCCTGCCGTATTTCCGATTGGCAAAAGGCAGCCGCCTACGCAACCGCTCAGCGTGATGAGGTGCCAATACTGTCCGTTCTGCACGAAACTCTGCATGTATTCGGTCATTCCGCTTGTTCCGCCGTCCAGGACGGGATAGATGGAGATGCCGCTTATGACGAGGGCAATGTTGTCCATCACAGCGCTGACGGCTCCCAGAACGAGCGACATTATATATATATTATGTATATTTCCGTCGCACCAACTTCTGACGCTGTTCATTGCTCCGACTTCGATGAGGATGTCCACGCAGAGACCTATGCCGAGGAAGAACATAATCATCTGAATCAATTCATATTGGAGGCTGCGATTTGTGCGGGCTTGAAGGGGCTGGTCGCTGAGGATGCGTTTGCGGTTGATGACTTCGTTCACCACCCAAAGCACGCCAAGCACGCAAAGAGCGCCAAGGAAAGGAGGCAGGTTCGTGAGCCTGTAGAAGGTGGGTACGAACCACAAACCGACGATTCCGAGGAAGAGCATCAGGATTTGTTGCCAAGGTTTCACGTCGCCATCATCACCTCTGAACATCATCACGCTGCTGCGCTTCAGGTCGAGGTGAGCGGGGAGTTTCCTGCCGATGAGGTAGGTGGGGACGATAGTGGCGAAGAGAGCGGGCAGGACAAGTGCGGCTGTGTAGTTGGTGGGAGTGACGGCTCCTCGCGTCCAAACCAGCAAGGAAGTGACGTCGCCAATGACGGTGAAGCAACCGCCGCAGTTTGTGGCTATCACGATGATTGCGCCCAAGAGCATCCGTTGCCTGTGATTGACCACGAGTTGGTTCATCACCATCAGCATCACGACTGCCGAAGTCAGGTTGTCCAGGTTGGCGGAGAGTCCGAAACTGCAGAGAGCGAGCATCGTGACGACGACCCAAGTGCTGCGACTTCGGCAAAGTTTTGTGACGAGGTCGAAGCATCCGTTGTTGGCCAGAACATCTACAATTGCCATCGTCGTCAGCAAGTACATCACCACGCTGGTCAGTTGGGCGATGTGGCTGGCAAAGACTTTCTGCCGGATGAACTCGTTGACCGCCTTGATGCTATAGTCCTGACTGCCAAGGAATTCGCGGAACACGCTGTCGTGAAGCGTCTCGATATAGTAGGGGCCCACGCAGACGTAGAGCACCCATCCCCAGACTCCGCAGAAGAGCGCCACGGTGGCTTTGTTGATGCGGGTAATGTGTTCCGTGCAGATGAGCAGATAGCCCAGCAACATCAAGGTAACAATAGCAATAGTCATGGTCGTTAATTGAGCTTTAGAATGTGTCAACTCGTCAACTTGTTTACTCGTCAACTCGTTAACTCGAGTACAAAAGTAGTTAAAAATCCTCAAAACGACAAGCAATTCTTTGTTATTTCTCACAAAATAGATAATTTTGTGGTGTTATGAAGAAAATAATAAGTCTATTGATGCTCCTTTCTGCCCTTAATGTAGGGGCGCAGAAGGTCGAGTTGGCCGTCGGCGAAGGTTGGGTGGAGATACCCGTCCAGCAGACGCAGAGCGAATTGAAGCCGGGCTGGAAGATTGTGGATTATCAGATGAAGAGCAAGTTGACGCACTATCTTTCGGGCGGCCACGCCAGTCAGCTGACCGACGGAAACCGACCTGTCTTTCGTGTTACTCCAGCCGAAAAAGAAGTCCTCATCGACTACGTCCTCATCCGTCTGAAAGCCTCGAAATACTATCGGAAAATGTTCAAGCCGTTGCTGATTGAGTGCAACTATACAAGGCTGGAACCCAGCGCGTTCGATGTAAAAGTCGAAAGTGATAGTTTCATCTGTCAGCCTCGCCAGCCTCTTCAGCCGGGAGAGTACATTCTAGCCAATCTGAAGCAGCAGCCAATCGGTGAACTTCAAGACCTGCTCGTCTATCCGTTTTGTGTAGGAAAAGAATAGTTTTCGTGTCATTTTGACACTTTCAAAATGGGGCGTTTTCAGGCACAAAATGGTTCGTTTTGAGTCGAAACACGCCTCTTTTGCCAACTAGGTTAATGTAAATTCCAAACTTAGCACGCCAAGTTGACCAACTTAACACGCTAAGTTTGCCAACGCCCCACGTTAAGTTTGGCATTTCCCCACGTCGAAATCGGTCAAAAAACACGCAATTTTGCCCCATTTTGCAAGGTGAAGTTGTCAATTTGACCTATTAAATTTGTTTCAAAGAAACATAATTATCACATTATCAATTGGTTATGTAAACTTAGCGAGAATGCGATAATTTAAGCCTCGGCACATCTCGGCTCAAAAGAATCGATTCTCAGAGCCTCAAAGAAATGCAAGTTGTAAGCAGATTTGGCTAGAACCGAACATTGTGTCAAAAAGCCTTAACTGCTTATAGGCAACAATTAGTTAGTTCTTTACCAGTTTTTCTATCTCTTCAATAAGCTTTTGTGCTGGTTCAATTCTTTCCCTCAATTCATCTGCTTCAACTTCATAGACACAGTTGTAGTCGCTTTCTTCGCGCATTGTCTGCAGTTGATTATAGAGACGACCATACTCTATTGGAAGGATTCCTGTCTTGATATAATTGAGGTTGAAAACGGCATGTGAGCCTTTATGCGTGTTTATGATGTGACCGTCATGAATGAGAAGTGCATTGATTGCATGGAATACTGCATAGTAAAGACGATTGGCAGCTCCGCTCCACTTGTTGGCGGCTGTGAGGATTGTTATCTCTTCGAAGGTGTCACGGGCTTTCTTAAGCTCCAATGTTACCAGAGTTGTGCGTTCGTCATTAGTCAAACTCATTGCAGCACATACTTGTCTTGTTCTACATTCTTATGAAAAGGAAGGAAAGTCCATTCGTTCCATTGCTTCTGGGTGTATAGTGAGGGACTGATTTCTTCACCAATGTCCCAGCCCAGTTCACGGAAAGGATAGGTGACATCATAGTCGCTTGCTTCCAGCTTTGGCTTGTTCAGCAGAATCAAAATGTCCCAATCCGAACCTTCATGAGCATTGCCACGAGCACGGGAACCATAAAGCCAAACCTGCCCGTCAGGCGGTACGACCTTATGGCTGGTCTCTTTGATTTTACGGATTACTTCCTTTTCCTTCGCGGTCATAATACAACGTTATGCGTTGCAAAGTTAGCAATTTATCCTATTCGAGCAAAGGAATAAGCAGGAAATGTTGCATTTAATGAATTATTTTTCGTAACTTTGTCGCACAATAAAGCAAGAAATGAAAGTCAACATACCAGAAGTAAAACTCCAAGAGGCTGCAGGTCAGGGCACTGATGCATTCTTGACAGTCGTTCACGACGCTATCCTCGATGCCGTTGGTGGCGAGGTTAATGCAGAGACTTTGCCGCTCCTGAATGGCGAACAGACAACGCTGCTGGCCTACTTCATCCTGCGCGAAGAGGTGATGGACGGCGGCTTCATCCAACTCATTCACAATGGTTACGGCCCCTTCATCTTCCTCAATCCCTTCGCAAAAGCAATGAGACTTTGGGGCGCTCACGAGTTCAGCAAACTCATCTATAAGGGAAGAAAGCTTTTCGAACAGCATTCAGAGGCTCTCACGAAAGATTGCACAGACGAGCAGTTCATGGCGCTCTTCGAGCAATACCCTGAGTTCGACGACCTCGACGACGAGTTCATCGAGATGGAAGAAGAAGTGACGGACCTCATCGCTCACTATGTCGATGAGCATCTCGAGCAGTTTGTCAATGTCAGGAGTTAAAGGAGTTAAGGTAGTTAAAGGAGTTAAAGAATGGCAAAGACGCTGATTCCCAACAAGGGGAAAGACATAAACATCAAGAACAAGCGAGCCGAGTTCGACTACCTGCTCATGGATAAATACACGGCAGGGCTCGTCTTGACTGGCACCGAGATTAAGAGCATCCGCAAAGGAAAAGCGAGTCTGGTGGATACTTACTGCTATGTGATTCAGGGCGAGGTGTGGGTCAAGAACATGTATATCGCGCAATACGAGCAAGGCTCCTACAACAACCATATGGAAAGGCGCGACCGCAAACTCCTGCTCAACCGCAAAGAGATTCGCAAGATACAGCAGACAGTCAAGTCTCCAGGCTTCAGCATCGTGCCAACTCTCCTGTTTGTTGATGAGAAAGGACTTGCCAAACTCGACATCCACATTGCTCGAGGCAAGAAGGAATACGACAAGCGCGAGACACTCAAAGAGAAAGAAGACCGACGAAACATTGACCGTCAGTTCAAGAAGAGCTACTGAAAACTTAGAACTGGAAGTAGATGAATGGCTGCATCTCCGCACTTACGAACTGGAAGATGATGAGCACAGCAAGGATGCAGACAAGGCTCATGACGGGCAAAGGAAGTGCCGCAAAAGCCAACCTGTAACGGCGTTTCCAGTCTTCTGGCAACCAGTGGATAATCATTCCAAGCAGGAAGAGAACGAAGACATTGCGATAGTTGCACATAATCTCCCATTCGTTCCCAGACCATCGTGAACCTATGCGAGTAATCATCTGACTTGCCGTTTGCCAAGCCTCCTCGTTGGCTGTGGCTGGGTCAAGGTTGCTTCCAGAACGGAAGAAAAGCCTCGTAAAACTGATGAAAGTGAAGGTGACGAGGATAGCCCATGCCCTGCTATTGAAGGGAGCCCATTTCGTGTTAAGCATTCTCAACCAAGCACTTACGGCAATAAATGCTGTGAAGCAAAGGAAGACTCGCCACAATGGTGCAGGCTGGTAGATGGTCAGCATCCAGAAACCAAGCGTTACGGCTGTCGTAAAGAAGGCACGATGCCAGGGATTTGCGTCACGCCAGAACTTATAGACAATCATTCCCAGTCCATTCAAACCGCCCCAAATCAGGAAGTTCAGGCTTGCACCATGCCAGAGTCCACCCAAGAGCATCGTTATCATGCTGTTCAGGTTGGCATAAATCTTTTTGCGTCTGTCAGGACAACGCCAAGCAGTCAATATAACGGAGAGAGCCAGCAAGAGGGCTCCTATCGCTACCCAAATGTTTCCGCTCAGTATAAGAGCAGAAAGGGTGAGGGTCGCAATCCAGAAATATGTGCCGAAAGTGATGTTTCGATTGCCACCAAGTGGAATGTAAAGGTAGTTCTGCAACCAACGGCTAAGGCTGATGTGCCACCGCTTCCAGAAGTTGGAGCAGTTCTCGGCCTTATAAGGTGAGTTGAAGTTGCGAGGAAGGTGGAAGCCCATCAACAGAGAGAGACCGATGGCAATGTCCGTGTAGCCCGAAAAGTCTGCATAGACCTGCAAAGAATAAAGGAAGAGGGCAGCCAGATTCTCAAATCCGGTGAAGAGCATCGGATTGGCAAAGACGCGGTCTATGAAGTTCAGAGCCAGATAGTCGCTCAGTATAATCTTCTTCGCCAAACCTCCCAATATCATGAATATGGCAATGCCAAACATTCTGCGACTAAGGAAATAACGGCGGTAGAGCTGGGGAATGAAGTCGCTGGCCTTGACGATGGGACCTGCTACAAGTTGCGGGAAGAAACTGACGTAAAAACCAAAGTCGAGGATGTTGCGAACAGGCTTTATCAAGCCTCGATAGACATCGGCCGTGTAACTGATGACCTGGAAGGTGTAGAACGATATTCCGACTGGCAGGATGATGCGGTCAACGCTGAATACAGGAGCCCCCGTTGCTGTGTTGAACCATTCGGCTGCAATGTTTCTGACCTCGATATGAATGCCGAAGATTTGCCCGATAATGTCGGCAAAGAAGTAACTGTACTTGAAGTAGCAAAGAATGCCGAGGTCGAGCATCACGCTCAAAGTGAGCCACAGCCTCTTCTTCCACCTCTCTTTGAGGGCATAGATGCGCTGTGCGATGAGGAAGTCGCTGCAAGTTACCAACAAAAGAAGTCCGACGAACAGCCCGCTTGTTTTGTAATAGAAAAGCAGGCTCACAGCCATCAAGTAAGCATTTCGCAGATGCGTACGTTTCTGCATCAGGGCAAAGCCGGCAAAGACGATGCAGAAGAACACCCAGAAATGCATTTGGGTGAAGAGCAGGGGACTGTTCTCGTCGAAAGAGAATACATCCCGCAGGTAAGCTATGAACAATTCATGGTTCACAATTCATAATTCTTAATTCCTCATTACAGATTGCATTGTAGAGCAAGTCGGCAAGCAGTTCATAACCTTCGGGGCTGAAGTGAATGTGGTCGCGGTTCATCAGATGAGCGCTAACCCATCGGTTGCTGCTGCTATAGCCTCCCATAATGCGGAACTGATTCCAGACAGCACCATTGCACTCGCGAGCAAGTTCCATCATGGCCTGTTCCACCTTTTGCGTGTTGCGATTGTATGTGCGACGCTGCCTTCCCACTCGCAACCAGCAGTCATTATTGGTGATGAACAGGAAGCAGACATTCGGATTGACAGCGCGCAACTTGTCCATTAGCATGCGATATGAGTCCTTGAATCTCTCCACATCAAATTTGGCGGGAAGGACATTTGCGTCGTTTATGCCAATGCCAAAAATGACCAGATCTGGCGGACAAATGCGCGAAAGCTCTTCTTCCAACAGGTCACAACGTAGCCACGAAGGGACGCTGGCACCGTTCACGCCACTTTCCGTATAGACAATGCGCTGTTTTGGTTCAGGATAGATGCCTCGCAAAACGAATCGACTGGTGCTATCCATGCCCGAGAATGCAATCGTGCACTGGCAATCGGGCTCTGGAAGGGTGAAGAGGAAGTCCGGTCCTTGCTGCTCGGCCAGAATCGTGTCGCCCTTGTCGAGGAGGAGATATGGCACTGCTGTACCTTCTGCTTTCCCAATGATGCAGAGCTTAGCGAAGGAATACTTTGCGGGAAGTTCCAAACGAAGCGTTGCCAGGGAATCGTTTGTCGAGGCTGCAGCACCACTCATGCCCAGTCTTTCCATTGGCAGGGCTTCTATGCAGCGCGACCGCTCCCAAGTTCCAGACGGGATGAGGCTGTAGTCTCTCGGAGCATTTGTCCGGATGGCTTTCCACGGAAACAACAGTCCTCTGGAAGCATCGAAATGTTCTCTCAGCCTGTTCGGGAAGATGCCGGCTTGAACATGGCTGCCTCCGATATGCAGAATGTTCAGTCTTTGCTGGCTGTCATGCATGCGAATCAAGAGCGAGTCGAACTGCTGGCGAGAACCCGGGAAGTCCAAACGATTCGCCCCCAAATTGATTCCAGCAGCGGCAGGAATGGGTATCGTGTCCTGTGCCATCGCGAGCAGGGACGTACACATTATTAAATATAGAAGGGCTTGTCTCATTCCTGTAGTTCGTCTTTTTTGAAGTTTACTGCTGCAGAGTCCTCGGCTGTCAGTTCCGCTTCTTCCTGTCCTGTACGGAACAGATAGAAATGGTAGTAAAGGTGGAGCGTGTCGTAGAGCAACTGCGCAATCTTCTTTGCTCCAAGGGGTGTGAAGTGTATGTAGTCAGGACCTGCCAATTGAGGACTCGCCTTGACCCAGTTTATGATGCTGCCCCAGCCTCCCATTGCTTCGTACATATTCCAATATGCTGCTCCGGCTTCATCGGCAGCAACACGCAGGCTGTCGTTCAAGGCTGGCATGATGGGATAAGTCTCCATCGCTCCATTCCTGTTTCTGCGAGCCATGTCGGCAGGTCCTATGAACAGCACTTTTGCCTTAGGAGCAAGCGTTTGGAAGGAATGAATGAGTCGCTTGATGCCCTCCTTGAATTCGTACAACTTGGAGTCGTTCAGGTAGGGCGTGCTGTTACCTCCGAACTGAAGGATAATTAGGGCGACGTTTTCACGCTCGAAGAATGGAGTCATGGACGCACGGTTGATGTTCATCAGGGCGCTTCCTGTGCTACCTCGCATAGGTATGTTGTCCATGCTGACGCCAGTCTGCCCATCAAGTTGTATGCCAAGAATGTCTGTCTGCCCCTGGACTCCTATGGTTACGCCGTTTGTGGGGGCAGCCAATGAGACGGAATAGAAGTATGGTCCGCTTCCGCTGCTCAGTGGCATCTCATTTGCTTCCCGTTCGCCTCTGATAGTAAGAAGAAGTTTGGCTGGCCCTTTCGTCATGACGGTGATGCGATTGAAGCGTGAGGAGAGGCTATAGTCTTCTTCGTCTCTTCCTCTGAGGCGAATCGTTGCGTATCCGGGAATGTGTGTCGTTCTTGCCAACGGACCATAGAACCTGTCGGAACGTTGCATTTCCGATGGTCCGTAAGCCAGATATTGTGGCAAGCTGTCTGGCCAGATGGCAGAGCTAAGCGTATATGTCTGTATGGTTTGCAGGGCAGGAACCATGCCGACTCCCATGCCGCCAAAGTCCTCTTGGAACTTTTGCCGAAGCAGGCTCGTTATGCGGTCGCACTCGATTTGCGAGTCACCATAATGCATGATGCGTACATTTCGGATATCAGCGCACTCGAGTTCTTCCCAAAACTCGTCGAAATAAGTCTCATCATTCCCAGGCATATAAATGCGGGCAGCGTTCGTAGTGCTGAAAGTACGAAATTCTTCTATCTTTTGGGTGTTAAGCGCTTCCTGCCTCATTTGCAGCAATTCTTCGGGGCTCAGCACAGGTTCGTCTGATTCTATGGATGCAGAATCTTTCGTCATAACCTCTGTCAGGTTGGGGAAATACAGACGAAAGTCTCTGCCGAGAGGAATGCCTTCGGAAGGGAAACAAATGCAAAGCAGTACAAGACCTGCTAATACACTAGAGAAGAAAAGTAATGATTTACGGGCGTTCATTAGTGATTTGGGTGCAAAGATACGAAATAAAGTTAAACTTTAAACTTTAAACTCTAAACTTTAAACTTTATTTTGTATCTTTGTAGCGTAAAGAAGCAATTATACACATTATTATATTAATGGGGAGAGGTTTGTTATGCGAGACAGATACAAACAGATAAAGACTGAAGCAGAGTTGGCAGAGTTGCTAAATTCGTCAGATCAGGAGCTACGACACATTGTCTTTCAGTGTGTTGACTTAACGCAGAATGCAGATCTTTCACTAAAGCATTCCTATCGCGAATGCCTTTTCCTGAGCTGCCGATTGCCGATGGGGCTCAAGCGTCAGTCACGCGATTGCCTCTTCTTGCCCAATATGGGCGAGGAATTTGGCTTCCCCAATCACCTCTATTCACCAGAGGAATTGTATGATGGCTTCAATCCAGATGAACCGGAAAGTTACGAAAGTTGCTACGATGGACGTGTCTATCGGCATTACTTGAAGAAGGGGAAGTATGCGACAGACTTCAAGGAAACGCTGGCTCGCTCTTTGCACGACCATTCCATAAGCGATTGTTTGCACGACTTCCTCTCACGTTTCGACGAACATAAACTGGTTGGCGTGATGGGCGGACACAGTCTTTCGAGACTTGATCAAGCATATCTTCAAGTGGTGCGACTGAGCAAACGACTTGCCGAACTGGGCTTCCTGATGATTTCTGGCGGTGGTCCTGGAGCAATGGAGGCAACACATTTGGGAGTTTGGATGGCTGGCAGAAGCGAAGAGGAACTGCAAGAAGCCCTTTCCATCATGAGTGTTGCGCCTCATTATACTGATAAACTTTGGCTTTCAACTGCTTGGGAAGTGCACAATCGCTTCCCCAATCTTGGTTACGAAAGCCTGGGCATTCCCACTTGGCTCTATGGTCATGAGCCTTCTACACCGCTTGCCACACACATTGCAAAGTACTTCGACAACAGCATTCGCGAGGATGGAATCCTCTCTATCTCAAAAGGAGGCATCATCTATACACCAGGTTCGGCAGGAACCTTGCAGGAGATATTCCAAGAAGCGGTGCAGAACCATTATCTCACATTTGGCTACGCTTCCCCGATGATCTTTATGGGTAAGCAGTTCTGGTCAGAAGATGTGCCCGTCTGGCCCTTGATTATGGACTTGGTTGACAAGGGTAGATACAAGAATCTCATCCTCTGCCTG
>CACXUA010000037.1 GCA_902770725.1 uncultured Bacteroidales bacterium
TTGAACTCTGCCATCAACATTCTACGCGGTTCGAAGTCGGAAGTCAAGGAAACGACTTTAATGGAGAGCGGCATTTCCTTCGAAAGGATACCGATACCGTAGCCAGTAAGTGCGCTACAGAAGATGCCATACATGCCTGTAGCCTCAGCCAACTCCTTGACCTGATACTTGTAATCCGAACGAGAAGAGAAGAGGCTATCCACTTCCTGCAGAGCCACCACATCTGCATTTTGGGCAGAAATGACGCTTGCTGTGCGAGGCAAGTTCAGTCCGTCTTTATTGCCAGCACAATGCCTAACGTTATAACTGAGCACACGCAGATTCTCCTTCTGGAACTTGTCGTAAACGGGTTCTGTATATTCTCCCTTGGCAGCCGCATCGAGGTCAGCAATCAGGCGTTCGTAGAGGATGTCGTACACGCCGTTGGTGACGGCCTGGTTTGCTTTGTCCCAAAGCGTCTTGAACGTGCTGAGCTGCTCTTCGCTGAGGTCACTGTAAGCCTCGAAGTACGGGTTGCCCACCTCGTCCATTTTCTTTGCAAGAGCCAGTCGCAGCTGAGTGGCAGGGCTTTCCAAAGAGGCAGCATCTATCTTCTGCACATTCCATTGTTCCACAAGAACCCCCTCTGAACCGATATGGGTAGGTGTTCCTTCGACAGGAGAAAACATTTCTCCGCTGGTGTTGTAGATTTGGAACTTCTTCTTGTCATTCACGGCCCTGATGAATATCAGCGGTTCACCTGCCTCTTCCGTCATGCAAGCCAGATTCCCGTTGAATGTACCGCTGACGTATTTGCCCGTTACATAATTGCGGATATTGTACAGACCGTTCTTCCTGTCGACTGCCTCTATGCGGTAGATGCTGCGTGGGTCTCCGTTGTGTTGCGTGTCCAAGATGAGGCTGGCGCCCATCTCGTATGCTGCAGCGTCTGCTTTCATGTCAACCCAGCACTTCTTTTCCTGGCTGTTGGCGTAAACGATATTGTAGTAACCGTTGGCTACGTTGAAGAAGTCCGATGGCTCCTCGTTGCCAGCATTGACTTTCATCAGCTTCCAGCGTCCGGGATAGCCATAGACAGCGCCGTCGCCCGGATAGTCGTCGTCGCCCACGTTCTGCTTCGCAAGGCTGTTGTTCGGTCGGTCACTTCGCAGATAGCCCTGTACGTGCGGAGAGTGTTCCGACTCTTCGTTTGTCATGAAGAACCTGCCTGCACCGTCCTCTAGGTCTGTCAAGGTGTAGCCGACAGGGGTAGAGGAGAATATGACGTCGGACTCTGCAGGCATGTTCATGTTGCCCAGATACTGCTCGTTCTCCTTGTTCTTGAACGCCCACTGGTCGTTGCCAACCTTTTCGGCTGTCCAGATGAAGCCGTCGGCATCTTTGTCAAGGTCGGCCCAATAGACGTATTGGTTGCCCCAGTTTATCTTAAAGTTCTCCTGCAGGCAAGCCATAGCCTTTGGCAGGCCGGTGCTGTTGCCGTTGAACTTTGTGCGATCGCTCACGATGTAGTATTGCTCTCCATCCTGAATCTCATTGACATAGGAGATGTAGGGATTGCCTGTGTAGCCTTCCACTTCATAGATTTGCCAGCGTCCCGGATAACCATTGGTAGCAACATCGTCCCTATAGTCGTCATCACCCACATTCTGCTTGGCGAGGCTGTTGTTGGGTCGGTCGCTGCGGAGGTAGCCTTGAACATGAGGCGAGTGGGTATTCTCGCTGCTTGTCATGAAGAAGCGGCCCTCGCCATCCCCAAGGTCAGAGAGTGTGTAACCCACAGGAGTGGAAGAGAAGAGCACATCATCATCGTAGCTGTTCTTCACGCCAAGATATTCACCTCTAACTTTATTCTTAAAGGCCCACTGACTATCACCAACTTTCTCGGCAATCCACTGGAAGCCCTCCTCGTTCTCGTCGAAGTCGCCCCAATAGACAAAGTAGATGCCGCTAGAAGGTACGTCCCAATTGATGGTATAGCTGTCCAGTTTATAGGACATCCCCTTGGGCTTGCCCGTCTGATTGCCCGCATACTTCGTGCGGTCACTTATAATGAAGTACGTCTTGCCGTCCTGTAAGTCTTCGGGGTAAAGCACACGCGTGTAGCCCTCGATGAGGTCCTGAGCAGACACTACCTGTACGGCTATCATTGCCGTAAAGAAAAACGACAAAAAAGATATTAACCTTCTCATAATATAAATAATGTATAGATTTCATTAAAACCCAATCCCCACTTCCATGGAAGTGGGGTTAGATAGGAAAAGGTTTCTTAATATAGAGTATCAGTTATATCGAGTTTGCTCACACTTACATGAGCAAACTCGGTGTTGACATCACTTAACTGCAATCTTCTTCCCGTTCACGATATTGATGCCCTTCTGCATCTTCTGGAGACGCTGACCGGCGATGTTATAGATGCTAACATTATCATTAAGATTAGCATCAATGTTACTAATGCCGGTTGAGCCGCTTTCATCAAAGTAGAAGGCTTTCACACCAGAGGTGCTTGCCAGGTATGCCTTACCTGCAGGAATAGTACCTGTTGCGAGATAGAAGCCTACTTCTTCTCCGTCGGGCTTATAGAGTATGTATTCGCTGCCGGTTGTAGCAAGGGGTTCAGTTGTACCAAGCAGGTCGTTCGTGCCACTAATGGCAGGAGCAGACTCTACAGGGATGAAGCTATAGAAGCCAGGAGCACCCTTGAGCACGACAGGCTCGCTTGCGGGAACGGCATCAGCTACAGCATTGAGCTTCAGCCATGTGTCTTCAACAACGCCGGTAAAGGCCTCAACGCCTGCGGGAATAGCCACTGCGTCGGGGAGGTACATGGTGGCATAGCCGACTTCGGTAATCTCCTTAACACGGCCGTGGGTTGGGTCGAAGACGGGATATGCGTCCTCACCGATGTTCTGGTACCAGCCGTCACCCAGCAGGGCACAAAGCTCGCCGTTGGCCACTTGCTCGGCAGTAACGGCCGTGCCCTGTACTGTACCTATCGCGTTGAGATAGTAGCAGTTGTTGTAGGTTCCCCTGTTGTTATGGATGAATGTGAAGCAGTTGCCGGTGCCTGTGCCCTCGGTGAGCTGGCTGATAGTGTAGCAGTTGTTGAGGGTTGCGGAAGACGTGCCGTGGGAGAAGCCCGAGAAGCCGCTGTACATCGAGCTGCCCGCATAGCCCAGCGCGCCGAGCGTAGCGCAGTTGTTGAATGTGATGTTGCCATACAGGGCGCCGAGCATGCCGCCGTCGCCGGTCACGCCGCTCTTCTGACCTGTGATGTCGACATTGGTGATGACATTCTCGACGAGCACGTTGCCTTCAACGCGGCCGATGAGAGCGCCATAATGGATGGCCGTCACGACGGCTTCACCCTCTACAATCAGGTTGCGGATGGTGGCGCCATTGGCGTACTTGAAGAGGCCGCAGTAGTTGCTGGAGACGGTGTAGCTGTAGGTGATGGTGTGACCTGCTCCGTCGAATGTGCCGGCATACATATTGGTTGCCGAACCAATCATCACGTTCCCGTAGCCGCTTGAGGTTGCCAGATTGATGTCAGCCGTGAGGAGGCCGTCGATAGCCGTTTCGCCAGTCTCAACCTTCTCGGCGAACCAGTTCAGCTTCTCTGGGGTGTCAATAAGATATTGACCATCCTCGTTCTGCATCACGCTGCCGCAAACCGTGCAGAAGCCGTCGGCGTCGTAGATGTGGTCGGGTTTCGTAATCTCACCCTCGGTATTGCTGTAGGTGATGGGGCTTCCGGGAATCTCAGCGCCGTCGCAACGAACCTCTCCGCTGGCATAAACCTGTCCGTGAGAAGCGAAGGGGACAGGCTGAGCGTCGGTGCCGACCGTCTGGTACCAGTTGATTTCGCTCTGGTCGCCATTCAGCTTGTAGCAGAACTCGCCGCTTGCCAAGTCCTCGGTGATGAGCTTGCCCTGCACGGTTCCAATCTCGTTGAGGTAGTAGCAGTTGTTGATTACGACCGGGCCGCCCGTATGCGTCAGGGTGAAGCAGCTGCCAGTACCTGTGCCAGCAGTAAGCTTGCAAGTGGTGTAGCAGTTGTTGAGCGTTGTCTTGCTGTCGCTATTCGACCAGCCGGAGAAGCTGCTGTACATCGAGGTGCCCTCGTTGCCCATTTCGCCGAGCGTAGCGCAGTGGTTGAAGGTGATGTTAGCGTAGTTAGCGCCCAGCATGCCTGCGTCGCCCTGAACTACGCCTTGAGAGGTGGACTTACCTGTGATGTTAACATTTGTCACGACATTCTCGACGAGAACCGTGCCATAAGCCACACCGATGAGTGCTCCGAAGTGAATGTTCGTCGGGGTAGCGCTGCCCTCCACGCGAAGGTTGCGGATGATGGCACCTTCTACGGAACGGAAGAGACCGCGCCACTTGTCGGGAACGTTCGTGTAATTATATGTGATGGTGTGCTCCTGACCATCGAAGATGCCGCTGAACCTGTTGCTTTCGGAAGCGACCATGAGGTCGGGATAATCGGTTCTCAGGTCGATATCGGCCGTCAGCCTTATATTAAGTGAGGGATTGCCCTTTTCCATGTACTCGGCAAACCAAGCAAATTCTTTTGCATTGGCAATGAGGCTGTACCCTTCGCCATCAACAGGAAGCTTATAGTTTGCATCCCATGTGCCGCAGACAGAGCACCAGCCGAAGCCGCCATCGAAGGTGTGAGGAGGAATCACGGAGGTTGAAGAATTGCTGTAAGTAAGCTCTCCATCGCCAGCGCTCGTGCCGTCGCACTTCAGCTCACCGTTAGCGTAAACCTGAAGATGAGAATCGAAGGGAACGGGCGTGGCGTCCTCGCCGAGCGTCTGATACCAGTTGACTGAGCTCTGGTCGCCGTTGAGCATGTAGCAGAACTCGCCGGTTGCCAATGTAGCTGCGTCAAAAGCTATGCCCTGAACCTCACCTATTGCGTTGAGATAGTAGCAGTTGTTAGGCTGATACGTACCGCGGCAGAATGTGTAGCAATAGTCGGTACCGGTGCCTTCGGTCAGTTCGCAAGCCGTGTAGCAGTTGTTGAGGATAGAGACAGACGTGCCGGTAGCGAATGCCACGAAGCCGCAGTACATCGAGGTGCCGGGGTTGCCCATCTTGCCGAGCGTTGCGCAATTGTTGAAAGTCACGTTGCCGTCAACATATCCAGCCATGCCGCCGTCGCCAGTCACTCCGCCACGGTCGCCAGTGATGTTGACATTCGTCACCACGTTCTCGACGAGCACATTGCCGTAATAATCGCCTGCAAGCGCACCGTAATGGATGCCCTGCACCTTGGCGCTGCCTTCAACATACAGGTTGCGGATGATTGCTCCGTCGTTCAGGGCCATGAAGAGGCCGCAATGGTTGCCAACAGTCGTATAGTTGTAGGTAATCTTGTGGCCCTTGCCGTCGAAGGTGCCTGCATACGCGCCAACCATTGTGTTGTCGGTCAGCTCGATGTCGGCTGCCAGATAGGCTTCCAAGTCTGTCTGTCCGCTGTTTACTGCTTCTGCAAAGGCAAGGAAGTCGTCGAGTGTCTCAATCCTCATACCTGTTTCTACGGGTTCGTCGGCATTGAGCTTCAGCAGGCGCCAGCGGCCCGGGTAGCCGCATTGAGCGGAAGCAGCACGCTCGTAGCCGTCGTCGCCCACTTCCTGCTTCGCCAGGCTGTTGTTCGGACGATTGGCCATCAAGTAGCCCTGTACGTGCGGTGAATGCTCGGAGTCGTCGCTGGTCAGGTAGAAGCGGCCAGCACCTGCCTCGAGGTCGGTGAGCGTGTAGCCCACGGGAGTGTCGGAGAAGATGATGTCAGCTTCGCCCTCGTTCATGTTGCCCAGGTACATTTGTTTCTCCTTATTGAAGAAAGCCCATTGGTCGCCCGCCTTCTTGGCAGTCCAGACGAAGCCGTCGGACTCCTCGTTGAGGGTGCCCCAATAAACGTACTGGTCGCCCCAGTTGATGGTGTAGTCGGCCTGAGCAGTGGACATAGCCTTGGGCTTGCCCGACGTATTGCCGGCAAACCTGGCGCGGTCGCTGATGATGTAGAACTGGTCGCCCTCCTTGATTTGAGCGGCATCGGTAATCCAGCGGAGCAGGTCGATGCTGCCCAGCTCGCTCACCTCAGCATCGGTGAGGGGCGTTTCCCAGAATGCTATCTCGGAGACATAGGTATCCACCTTCTCGCCGTCTTCATCGGCAAGGAGATAGAAGGTGGGGTCGAGCTCCCAGCGTGTGTCGGTGGTGGCATACTGAAGGACTTTCTCGCCGTTGACATAGACCTTGAGGGAGCCTTCGCTATTGGTGAACACCACGCGGTACCACATATCGCTCCAGATGCAGCCAAAGTAGCCGCCCATGGAGCCAGCGCCGATTTGGCACTTGCTGATGAAGAGGTCGCCGTCGTTGGAGTTGGCGAGGTTCGTCTGCAGCAGGCCGTTGTAGGCGTATGCATCGGGCACCTTCATGTCAATCATAATGGAGAAGGAGGTGGTGGCGGGAGCTCCTTCGCCGCGGTCCACCTTCAGGGCCGAAGTGGCAGGCACAAGGATAGCGCTACTGCCTTTCGATCCCTCTGCAGCCGTAATTCCAGCTTCGCTAACGGTCGAGGCCGAGATGCTGGAAGAGCCTATTACAGCAGGACTTAATGACAGACTTCCCTTTGCAGCGGCCAAGAGGTTGCTGGGGTTGTCAAATGTCCACTGACCGCTTGGTTCAGGCACCTGAGCCATTGCCGTCAGGTTTCCTGCAATGCTTATCAAAGCTAGCAGGAGCATTGAAAGAAACTGTCTTTTCATAGGTAAAAATTTTGATAAGTTAAAGAATGGTTATTAGTTTTACAAAAAGTCTTATTTTTTAAAAATAACGTATCACGGCCCTCAAAATTACAATTTAATAAGCAAACCACAAAATTTTTTTCGCAGAAAGTTTAAAATAATGTGAATGTTAAAAAACAAATACTACCGCGAATTGTTTATTTCGTGACATTTTAAAAGAGGGATAGGCTGAATGCAAAAGCACTTGTTCTAGCCCATTAGCAACGGGGGGTTGAAACTACGCCTGTGAAGTTGACAAAGTTCACGTGTGAAGTTGGCAAAGATCACGTGTGAAGTTGGCAAAGATCACGTGTGAAGTTGGCAAAGTTGACTGGCGTCTAGCTATAACTTCACTATAGGTGCTGAACGAAGGCCTGTATTTCGGGCAACATTTCCTCTGCTTTCTGGCGTCCCATCGCATAAACGCGACGCATCTTCTGCTCATTTTGTTCAGTCCTTCCAATTGGAAGTGTGTCCTGAGGATAAATGAGGAGGATGTTGCCCTGTCGTTCCTGCTCCTCGAGATAAGCCAGTTGCTCGTTGTACATCAAATGGCGGCGCGACATCGCCTGAACTATGGCAGGATAGCGCGAGGAGAAGAGGTGGAACAGGGGCATCAGCTTTGTCCGCTTCTTATAAAAGCCTTTGGGTTGCGTCAGGATGACCAGATTCCGTTCAAAACCTTGCCCCTGAAAATAACGGAGAGGAATCGAGTCGCTGATGCCACCGTCGAGCAGAAGTTTCCCATCTATATTGACAGGCTTCGAAACGAGTGGCATAGAGGCTGACGCACGTATCCATTCGAGCCCATCATCGTCCATAAAATCGATGCGATGATAGACTGGCTCGCCCGTCAGGACATCTGTACAAACCACATGAAACTCGGCTGGGTCGGCGTTGTAGGCATCGAAATCGAAGACATCAAGCTCCTTCGGTAACGTATGATAACTGAACTCTGCAGCCACGAGATTGCCTGTCTTCAATAGGCTCCGCAACCCCATATATCGGGGATCGTCTTTGAACCGGATATTATAGCGAAGGACGCGACCTATTTGATGCGATTTGTAGTTGCATCCGAACGTAGCACCCGCCGACACGCCCACAATGCCATCGAAACGGATGCCATGCTCCATCATCACATCCATCACGCCAGCCGTAAACAAACCGCGCATTCCGCCACCTTCTAAAACCAGTCCTTTCTTCATTGCTCGGCAAAGTTACGAAAAAACTATGGACTATGGACTATGAACTATGAACTTTTTTCCGTACCTTTGCAGCCGATATGAAAAACTTTAACGAATTGGGGCTTGCCGAACCGCTCTTGCAAGCCATCGAAGAGTTGGGATATGAGCACCCGATGCCTGTGCAGGAGGAAGTCATTCCCTACCTGCTGAACAATGATACAGACCTTGTTGCTCTGGCACAGACCGGCACAGGAAAGACGGCGGCCTACGGGCTTCCCCTACTCCAACAGTTAGTCCATTCCGACGGACCGACAGTAGTTATACTCAGCCCGACACGCGAACTCTGTCTGCAGATTGCCGACGACTTGGAGGGCTTCAGCAAATATCTGCCCGAGACGGAAATCGTGGCTGTCTATGGCGGCACAAACATCGAGCCGCAGATACGTGCTCTGCAACATGGCGTGGACATCATCGTGGCAACACCTGGCCGACTGATGGACCTGATGAACCGTGGTGTAGCAAACCTCTCGAAGGTGCAATACGTTGTGCTCGACGAGGCAGACGAGATGCTGTCGATGGGCTTCCAGGAAGAGCTGGACAGCATCCTCGCAGGCATTCCCAGCCAGCATCGCACCCTGCTCTTCAGCGCCACAATGAGTCAGGAGATAGAACGCATCGCACAGAACTACCTGACCGATGCCAAACAGATTCAAGTAGGCAGTCGCAACGAAGGCGCTGAGAACGTCAACCACATATATTATATGGTACACGCGCGCGACAAGTATCTCGCCTTGAAGCGCGTCGTCGATTACTACCCTCGCATCTATGCCATCATCTTCTGCCGCACACGCCTCGAGACACAAGAGGTGGCAGACAACCTGATTCGCGACGGCTACAACGCCGATGCTTTGCACGGCGAACTGTCTCAGCAGCAGCGTGAACTGACGATGCAGAAGTTCCGTCGCCATCGAATACAGTTACTTGTGGCAACTGATGTGGCAGCTCGAGGCCTTGATGTAGATGACCTGACACACGTCATCAATTACGGCATGCCCGACGATGTGGAGTACTACACGCATCGCTCTGGCCGAACAGGTCGCGCTGGCAAGAAAGGCACGAGCATCTGCATCATTGGTATTCGCGAGAAGAGTAAGATAAAGCATATCGAGAAAGAGATACAGAAGACGTTCGAGCAAGGCACTTTGCCTGAGCCGCGCGACATCTGCACGAAGCAACTCTATCACGTCATCGACGACATCGAGCGCATCGAAGTCGATGAGGAAGAGATTGCGCCCTTCATGGAAGAGGTGCAGAAGCGTTGGGAATGGCTCGACAAGACCGATCTCATCAAGCGTGTGCTCTCCCGAGAGTTCGGTCGTTTCCTGCAATACTATGCAGTAGAGGCTCCCCTTTCATCTCCCCAAGAAGGGGAGAAATCATCCCGCTCAAGAGACAAGAGAGGTGCTGCCAAGCGAACAGCCGAGGAAGGCTACGTCCGTCTGTTCCTCAATGTGGGCAAGATAGACGGCATGTATGCCAGGGAAATCATCGGCCTCATCAACAAGAATGTGCAAGGCGACAAGGTGGCTGTGGGACGCATCGACCTGATGAAGAACTTCTCGTTCATCGAAGTCAAGCAAGACGACCTGAATCGCGTCATGAAGGGATTGAAGCATGGCGTGACAGTAAAGGGCAGAAGTGTGGTCTGCGACATAGCAACGGATGAACCTCAGCAGAAGGATAATAAGCCCATTCGCAAGGAAAAGCCTGCCAACAAGCCTCACCAAGAGAAACTGGGCAAGCCGTCTCGCGAAGAGCGCGGCTACACGGCTCCTCGAGGCAAGAAGTATTATAAGAAAGAGGATTGGATGAAGTTCCTCAACCCAGATAAACCCAAGAAAAACAAACTGAAAGGCGAAGTTCCCGACTTTAGCGAAGAAGGTTGGGCAAGACGCAAGCCAAAGAAGAAATAATAAACACAATGAAGAAAATATTCCTTTGCACCATTCTGTGCGCAATTACATCCCTTTCCCGTGCCGACGAAGGCATGTGGATGCTGAATCGTATTGACGAGAAAACGGCTGCAGCCATGAAAAGCCTCGGCCTGCAACTTACGCCCGACCAACTCTACAGTACTGAACATGCCAGCCTCAAGGACTGTGTGGTCGATTTCGGTGACTTCTGCTCCGGTGTTGTGGTGAGTCAAGACGGACTTGTTTTCACGAATCATCACTGCGGATACGGCGCCATCCAGAGTCTTTCGACACCCGAAGACGACATCCTGACGAACGGCTTCGTGGCCTACAAACGCAAGATGGAACGCCCAGTCGATGGGCTGTTCGTGAAGTTCCTGCAGCGCACGGAAGAATGTACAGAGCGCATCATGCAGGCACTGGATGAGGTTTACAAGGCTCATCCCGACGAATCGAAGGCTGAACTCAGCAAGCAATACACAGACAGCATCATGGGTGCTGTGGAGAAGGAACTACAGGAAGCCAACCCGGGACTTGAGTGTCTGGTGAAACGCTACTATAGCAGCAATGCTTTCTATGCAAGCTTCTACAAGATTTATCGCGACATCCGACTCGTCTTCACCGCAACTGAGACGCTCGGCAAGTTCGGCGGCGACACCGACAACTGGATGTGGCCCCGCCAGACCTGCGACTTTAGTGTGTTCCGCATCTATGCCGACAAGAAGGGAGAGCCTGCCGACTACAGTCCGAAGAACGTGCCTCTGCGCTGCAAGAACTACGCCCGCATCGCCATGGACGGCTACCAGAACGGCGACTTCTGCATGACTGTAGGCTACCCGGGAAGCACCAGCCGATACCTCAGCTCATGGGGAATCGACGAACGTGTCAATGCCATCAATGTCAGCACAATACAGGTCAGAGGCAAGAAGCAAGAGGTTTGGAAGCGCTTCATGGACGCCGATCGGGCCGTCGGCATCAAGTATGCCAGCAAATGGGCCAGCAGCAGTAACTACTGGAAGAACAGCATCGGCATGAACAAAGCCATAGCCGACCTCGAAGTCATCAAGCAGAAACAGCAACTCGAGGACAAAGTCAGACAATGGTACGGCAGCCGAGCCGACCTCTCCGAACGCTTCGGCGAGATGTTCCAAAAGCTTGAAGAAGCTTACGGAAAGCGTCGCGACGACGTTTTCGCCGCTGGTTTCTTCCGCGAGACCTTCATGCGAGGCATCGAAATCTATCGCGTCGCCAACATGATTAACTCGATGCCCCAAGACGCCGACAGTACCGAGGCAGCTCAGGTGCGCAGTCGCATGGAGTCCTTCTTCAAGGATTATGACGCCAAACTCGACGAGGCCACGATGATTGCTCTGCTGCGAAACTACCGCAAGCAAGTGCCCGACAAAAACTACCTGCCCGAGTGCTACAACACCATCGACAGCCTGTATGGGGGCGACGAGGCAGCCTACGCACACGATGTCTTTGCCCGAACCATCTGCTTAGACCCGTCGGCTGTGGATAAGGTGCTGGCCGACAGCACCCTGCGCGACACAGACCTCGGACTGCTTTATGCAGACGGCATCCCCACGAAGTTTCAGGAGATAAGTGGCAGCTGTCGCGATGCTTCCACCATCATCGACTATAACGAGCACCTACTGACGCAGGCACTCCTCGAGATGGATCAGGAGAATCCGCACTACAGCGACGCCAACTTCACCATGCGACTCTCTTACGGCTACATCCAAGACTACACGGCTGGAGGCACGCATTACCAGTACTACACCAATGCGCAGAGCCTGCTCGACAAAGCCGCCAAGCAGGGAGAGATAGAAGACTACAAGTTGGAGGATGACATCATCAGCCTGCTCCAGAAAGGCGACTGGGGACGCTATGCAGACAAGACGACTGGCGACATGCATCTGTGCTTCCTTTCCAACAACGATATCACGGGTGGCAACTCCGGTTCGCCCATGTTCAACGGCAAAGGAGAACTATTGGGTCTGGCCTTCGACGGCAACTGGGAGGCTATGTCGGGCGACATCTCGTTCGACAGCAACCTGCAGCGCTGCATCGGTGTTGATGTACGCTTTGTCCTCTTCGTTATAGACAAATGGGGAAAAGCCAAGAAGCTTATTAAAGAACTAAAGCCTTAAGTCATTCTCGACTCACAGCTTATCGCCGTATGCTAAGTCGCCCGCGTCGCCAAGACCAGGCACGATGTAACTGTGCTCATTGAGGACGGGATCGATGGCAGCACACCAAAGCTCCACATCATCACGATTGTCAAAGCATTTCACGATGTGGTCCACGCCCTCCTGAGCAGCAATTACGCTTGCCAGAATAATACGACGGGGCTTGCCGTTCTTGAGGAAAGCATCCACCGCAAGTTCTAGGCTGAAGCCCTTGGCCAGCATGGGATCGACGATGATGAGCGTCTTGCCTGTCAAGTCGGGCGACGCCATGTACTCGACATGCACACCGACCTCGCGGCATTCCTTGTCTTTATAATAACGATAAGCGCTCACAAAGCCATTCTCCGCCTTGTCGAAAACATTGAGGAAGCCCTGATGAAGCGGCAAACCTGCACGGAAGATTGTGGCAAGCACGATGCTCTCCGACAGGCATTGGCATTGGCAGGGAGCCAAAGGCGTCTGTACCGTTGTCTCCTTATAACTGAGGCTTTTGCTTATCTCGAACGCTTGCATTTCTCCTATCCGCTCCAAGTTACGACGAAAACGCATATGGTCTTGCTGAACTTGGGCGTCTCTAAGTTCACTCAAATATTGGTTAATGACGCTCGGCGTCTCGCTCATATTGACTACTTTCATGGTCGTTTAATTTAATGTTGCTGCATGCAAAGATATAAAAAAGATTGAAGAGTAGGGACAGCAGACAGCAGATTTTTGTGTCTAAATGCAAAGTTTGCTTTGCAAAAAAGCACGCAAAACAAAAACTTTAAACTCTAAACTCTAAACTTTCAACTTTATTTCGTACCTTTGCAGCCGTTTAAGAGACAATATAATCTAAGTATAACTATAAATTCAACATCAAAACAATGGCAACAGTTAATTTGGAACAGTACGGCATCACCGGTAGCACCGTGATTGCCCACAACCCCTCTTACGAGGAGCTCTACAAGGCTGAGATCGACCCCGCACTCACAGGTTATGAGGTAGGACAGGAGACAGAACTCGGCGCAGTAAACGTGATGACAGGCGTCTTCACAGGTCGTTCGCCTAAGGACAAGTATATCGTTGACAACGACGAGAGCCACAACAACGTATGGTGGACCTCTGAGGAGTACAAGAACGACAACCACCCCATGAGCGAAGAGGTATGGGCTAAGGTAAAAGACATTGCTATCAAGGAGCTCTGCGGTAAGAAGCTTTATGTTGTTGACGCATTCTGCGGCGCAAACGAAGCTACTCGCCTGGCTGTTCGCTTCATTGTAGAGGTTGCTTGGCAGGCTCACTTCATCAAGAACATGTTCATCCAGCCCACAGAGAAGGAGCTTGCTGAGTTCAAGCCCAACTTCGTCATCTTCAACGCCAGCAAGGCTAAGGTTGAGAACTACAAGGAACTCGGCCTGAACTCCGACACTTGCGTAGCCTTCAACACAAAGGCTCGTCAGCAAGTCATCATCAACACCTGGTACGGCGGTGAGATGAAGAAGGGTATGTTCTCTATGCAGAACTACTACCTGCCTCTGCAGGGCATCGCTTCTATGCACTGCTCAGCCAACACCGATATGGAAGGTAAGAACACAGCTATCTTCTTCGGTCTCTCTGGCACAGGCAAGACAACCCTCTCTACCGACCCGAAGCGTCTCCTCATCGGCGACGACGAGCACGGATGGGACGACGAGGGCGTCTTCAACCTCGAAGGCGGTTGCTACGCAAAGGTCATCAACCTCTCTAAGGAGAACGAACCCGACATCTATGGTGCCATCAAGCGTAACGCTCTCCTCGAGAACGTAACAGTTGACAAGGACGGCAAGATCGACTTCGCCGACAAGAGCGTCACCGAGAACACTCGCGTAAGCTATCCCATCGAGCACATCGAGAAGATTGTGAAGAAGGTCAATGGTAAGAGCGCAGGCCCAGACGCCAAGAACGTCATCTTCCTCAGCGCAGATGCATTCGGTGTACTGCCTCCCGTATCTATCCTGACTCCCGAGCAGACCAAGTACTACTTCCTCTCTGGCTTCACAGCTAAGCTGGCTGGTACAGAGCGCGGCATCACAGAGCCCACTCCCACTTTCAGCGCTTGCTTCGGTCAGGCATTCCTCGAGCTGCATCCCACAAAATATGCTGAGGAACTCGTTAAGAAGATGGAGAAGAGCGGTGCTAAGGCTTACCTCGTTAACACTGGTTGGAACGGTACAGGCAAGCGCATCTCAATTCCCGACACACGTGGCATCATCGACGCTATCCTTGATGGCAGCATCCTGAAGGCTGAGACGAAGAAGATTCCTTTCTTCGACTTCGAAGTGCCCACAGCACTGCCCAACGTAAATCCCGCTATCCTCGATCCTCGCGACACCTACGCTGACGCAAGCATCTGGGAAGAGAAGGCAAAGGATCTCGCTGCCCGCTTCATCAAGAACTTCGGCAAGTACACAACAAACGAGGCTGGCAAGGCTCTCGTTGCTGCAGGTCCAAAGCTGTAACATAACACGCCTCGTTGGCAAACGTAACGTTTTACGTTAACAAATTAGACGTGCTTAGTTGACAAACTAGGCACGTCTGCTTTTTATACACATTATATGTTTTTATGCGCGCACGCGTAAGAGATCAACTCCCTACTGGAAGAAAGAGAAGTTTACGCTGCCGTAGCTACGATGCTCGACGAAGCGAGGATGCTGGGAGAAATTATTTGTCTTCCCATGTTCCAGCACGAAGAGTCCGCCTTCTTTGAGTAGGTTGCGGCTTAAGACAATGTCGGGCAGTTCGGGAAGTTGAGGCAAGGCGTAAGGCGGATCGGCAAAGATGAAGTCGAACTGCTCACGGCACTTTGCCAGATACTGAAAGACATCACCACGGACAGGTAGCGCTGCTGTATCCTGCAACTTATCGAGGAACTGCTTGATTAGGCGGTGATGACGTCCGTCGAGCTCAACGCTGATAACACGTCCGCAACCTCGACTGACGAGTTCCAACGTGATGCTACCCGTACCAGAGAAGAGGTCGAGGGCCGTCGGCGCTTCGTCGAAGTCGATATAAGCCTGCAGAACATTGAAGAGATTCTCCTTCGCGAAGTCCGTCGTCGGACGTGCCGAGAAGCTGCGAGGCACTTCGAAATGTCTGCCTTTGTATTTACCTGTGATGATTCTCATAGCCTCTCCTATCTCCTCCCCTAAAGGAAGGGCTTCATTCTTAGTCAATATTAAGGAGATACTCCGCTAAAGTCTTCTTCAGTTCCTTCGTTGCGCCTTCCAGATGAAGGGCGTCCTTCTGCGGATGCAACTCGAGGGCTTTCCAGATGCCAAGCAACAGGAAGGTCCGATCGTTGTCGTTCGATGCATCTTGCGACGCTGCATATTGCAACTTGCCTCGGCGAAAGACGGCGATGAAGAAGCGCTGCTCGTCGAAGTTAACATAGATGTCTCGCTGCTCAACGTCTTCCGGAGCAGGACGTTTCCCTTGCTGAGCGGCGAAATGTTCCAGTTGCTCGGCATCAGCGCAACACACCTTGACGTCGGGATAACACTCCTGCACGATGCGAAGAATATCGCCATCGAGGCAGAATATCATAACGGCCTCGAGCGACGAGAGTATCTGATACTGCATGTCGGCCACGCTCGCCTGCTGACTTGGGAAGCAGAGACGATAGAACGCAACCATGTCACTCTTGTTAAAGTGCTCGAGGGGGACAATGGTGGTGGGACCTTCGACGACAAGTTCCGTGCTCTGGAAACGATAGTCCATCAGGTAAGGCTTCTGCAAAGCCTGCCTCAGGACATCGGCCGCAGCAGCCTGTTTGGAGACAGGGAAGCGGTCGGTCTGTACTACGGAGCCATCGAGGCCGTTCAGTACAGAAAAAGAAAATCCATCCGCACCTAAGCGGATGGATAGTCTATAGCTTGTGAAAGAATTACTCCCAGTTGCCAGCATTGTTGTTCCAGTTGTTGCCGGCGTCACCGATTCTCAAGCCAGGATAAGCGCCCTTGGCATTTGCCTCTTCTGCACGGTTGTAGATGAGACGGTTGCCAGCCTTGCCCATTCCCTTGAGGAAGCTGCTGTCGGGAGCATTACACTCCATAACCTGGATGATGGTACCCGAGCGAGTGGTGTTGGGACAAGCAATGATTTCGAACGTATCGCCCTGAGAGAAGGGGATGTAACGCAAGGAGTCGGCTACGAAGCCTTCGTAGTTGTAGAGCGAGTCCTGCAGCGAAACCCAGATGGTATCGCGCTTGAAACCTTGCAGGCCATTAGCAGCAATAGCTGCGGCATCACCGCTGTTGACGATGGCGGCTGCCTTTGCTTCGGTCAGGCCCTTGTTCATCTGATCCTCAGTCAGCAAGCCCTGCTTCATGACGACGGGCAGTTTGCCTTCCTTGACGAACTTGATGAGTTCCGACCAGTCTGCGCAATAGACACCGTCGTGCTGAGCCTTGTAGGCTTCCTCTGCACTACGAATCTCCATAAGACGAGCCTTTACGACATTCTCTCTAGCTGCGACTGTTGCGTCGAAGTCCTCGGTATCCTTGATGCTGCGCCAGCAGATGAAGAGCAAACCGGCTACACAGATACCTAAAATAAGATTTATTACCTTTTTCATACGATATATGTAATTTATTTTGTATATTCGCATCGCAAAAGTAAAAATAATTATTCATATATCCACCAAAAAGGGC
>CACXUA010000038.1:0-16696 GCA_902770725.1 uncultured Bacteroidales bacterium
AGACCTGGGCTGAACTTCGAGGCAAGTTCGGTCGCCATATACTTTGTGTAGTTCGCGATGGCTGCCTTCGCTGCGCCATAACCCACGACGCGAGTGAGGGGACGAAGTGCTGTCTCGGAGCAGAAATTGACGATGGCGCCCTTCTCATTCTTGGCCATAACGGGCACGAACACTTGCGTGGGAAGGATTGTGCCGAAGAGATTCAGCTCGACAACCTTTTTGAAGGCGTCGATATCCAAGTCGAGGAAGGTCTTGTCGGGAGCGATGGTGGCTCCAGCCATGTTGCCTCCAGCGGCATTAAGCAGTACGTCGATTGTGCCGAAGCGTGCCACGATGGCGTCGCGGTTCTGCTCAAGAACCTCCTTCTTCAGTACGTCTGTTACGAGGAAGAGTGCCTCGCCCTTCTTGTTCAACTCGGCTTCCAACTCTTTACCCTGGTCTTCGATGCGGTCCAAGACAACCACCTTAGCGCCTTGCTCCACGAGATAATGGGCGATGTTCTTGCCCAGGATGCCGCAGCCGCCAGTCAGCACGACAACCTTTCCCTTGATGTCAAATAAGTTCTTCATTTGTATAGTACCTTAAACGTTATTTATCTTTAATCATTAATCTCTAATCCTTAATCCATTACGCCTGCACAGCCTTGTACTTTGGCACAAAGGCTTTGAGTATCAGCCAGCCCAACAGATAGGCCACAGCGCAGTAGCAGAAGATGATGAAGTAGCCTGCCGGCTTGCCTTGGAAGCCGAGGAACTGCATTTGTGTCTTGTCAGCATAGTCGAAGAGGTAGCCGCTGATCCAGTTGATGAGGAAGGAACTGATGCCGCCAGCCATGCCGTTGATGCCAGTCATGGTGCCGATGGCGTTCTTCGGGAAGAGGTCACTTCCCACAGAGAACAGGTTGGCCGACCAACTTTGATGTGCCGCTCCTGCCAAGCCAATCAGGATTATGGGGAACCAATAGCTGTATGCTCCGAGAGGTTGGGCAAACAAAGTGAGCAGAGGGAACAAGGTAAAGATGAACATAGCCTTGAGTCGTGCATCGTAGGGATGCAGTCCCGTCTTCTCGACAATAATGGTTGGTAACTTGCCACCATATATTGAAAGCATCGTGATGGCGTAGAGCACGAAGATGAGCATCATGGCTGTCGGGTTGTCACTCTTCAGTCCATAGACGTCGCTGATGTAGGCCGGCGTCCAGAACAGGAAGAACCACCACACGCCATCGGTAATGAACTTTGCCAGGAAGATGCCCCAAGTCTGTGGGAAAGACAGGAACTTTGCGAAAGGAATGGGCTTCTCGTTTGGTTTTTCCTCTTCGATAATCTCCTCATCTTGCTGTATATAAGCCAATTCTTCCTTGTTTACATGCTTACACTCTTCAGGTTTCTTGTAGATGAACACCCAGAGTCCGAGCCAGATGAAGCCAAGCGCGCCGATGATGATGAAAGCCATCTCCCAGCCATAATACTTGGCAATCAAGGGGATGCAGACGGGTGCGATGAGTGCTCCGATAGTGCTTCCGCTGTTGAAGATGCTGGTGGGGAAAGCTCTGTCCTTCTTTGGGAAGTACTCTGCGGTTACCTTAATGGCGCAGGGGAAGTTGCCGCTCTCGCCCAGACCAAGCACGATGCGACAAACGATAAAGAACCAGGCGCTGACGGAAGCAATGACTGCCGTGCTCGTTCCTACTGCATTGATGAGGTCTTCTTTTCCCCCAAGGCCCAGCCACTCTGCAGTTGCAACGCCGCAGAAGGCATGCATGCAAGCTCCTAAAGACCAGATGCCGATGGCCCAAAGGTAGCCTTTCTTGGTGCCGATCCAGTCCATGAAGCGACCGCTGAAGAGGTTGCCGATGGCATAGACAATGGAGAAGATGGCTGCGATGCGTCCGTAGTCAGCATCCGTCCAATGGAATTCGGGTGCGATAAAGTCTTTCCACGTGAGGGAAAGCACTTGTCGGTCCATGTAGTTGATAGTGGTTGCGAGGAAGAGCATCCCGCAGATGAGCCATCGATAATTGGTCATCTTGCCTGAAGTGTTGTTTTGCATTGTGAGTTTCTCAAGTTTAAGTTTTCTTCGTGCAAAGATAGTAAATATTATTATACCATGCAAAATTTTTGCTCAAAACTTATCCTTATTAGTATTATCTTTGCACAAAATGAAGCTTTAAGCACAAAAAAGTAGTATTTATGACGTGTTTGAAAGTGAATAGAAGGCAAAAAAACTTATCTTTGTGGAGTAATTAAATGACAATACTATGAAAAGACGTGAGTTCCTTCGGAATGCCGCCATTGTTGCTGCGACAAGTGGTCTTGCTAATCCTCTTCTCGCAAAGGAGTTAGAGGGTAATGCTTCAACACTCTCCCCATCGGAGGAGAAGGAGGGGGGCCGCCTCCCTCTCATCGACAGCGAACCTGTCTTGCAGAACTATGCGACCACGAGTATGGGCATTGCTTTCAGCGTGACGGACTGGGCAAACGGTTATGTCATCTATGGCGAAAAGCCCGACCTGAGCGACGGCAAGAAGGTGTGGTGCGGCGGATACCGTTTGACGGCAATGGACAACGAAGTCATACAGGTTCGGCTCGTCGGCCTGAAACCCTCTACATTATATTATTATAAGATAGGAGCAGACCGCATCGAGTACAAAGACGGCTACCATATCCGCATCATAGGCAACGAAGAGAAGCCTCAGACATATAGTTTCCGGACTGCAGGCGAAAGGGCAAAGTCGCATTTCTGTGTCATTAATGATACCCATGCTTCGTGGAAAGCCATCAACCCCACCATCAATAAGATAATGGAACTGCAGCCCAGTTGTGTCATCTGGAACGGCGATGCTTGCAATACAGAAGAGACGGTTGAGGCCCAGAAACTCATCTTCTTCAAGCCTGAGATTGACCGAAAAGACTTTGCTGCCACTATTCCTTACCTTTTCTGTCCAGGCAATCATGACAATCGAGGCTTGGCGAATCGCCATCTGGAACGCATCTGGATGTATCGTCAGCCAGAGGAACGTAAGCCTCGCGACTGGGACTTGGGACGCAACTTTGCAGTCAGGATGGGCGACATAGCACTCGTCGGACTTGATACTGGCGAGGACAAATTGGACGTGAACCCGAAGTTCTGCAACCTTTTTGTGAGCGAACCCTATCGTGTTGCTCAGCAGACCTGGCTTCGAGACGCACTCAAACAACCAGAGATAGCAAGTGCTCCGTATCTTGTTGCCTTTTGTCACATCCCTCTCTTCGACCCCAATCCGAAAGCGAACCCAGGCGATGTCTATCCTGACGACAAGGACGAAAAGTACAATACCAACTTCGCGATGTGGCAACGCACTTGTGCCAAGCTCTGGGGGCCGCTGCTCGAAGAGGCTGGTTGCCAGCTCTTGATTACTGCTCACCAACATTGTGTCCGCTTCGATAAGCCGAATGAAGTGCACAAATGGTTCCAGATAGTTGGTGGCGGGCCTAACATGACGGGCAAGAGCGAAGGGCATTTCCCGACCGTGATTGAAGGCGAAGTTAGAGACGGAAAACTCGTCGTCACCGTACACAATATGTATACAGGAAACGTCTGTGGCACTGTGACATTTGGCAATCCACGTTAACCTTGCCAACTCGGCACGCCGAATTCGCAAACATGGCACGCCGAATTCGCAAACATGGCACGTCGAAATTGCAAACGCGGCACGCCGAAATTATCAACTTAACGTGCGAGGCCTCCCAGATAGCAATAACAAAAATCCCCGACACACATTTGTGCATCGGGGATTTATCGTTATTCTGTCAGATGACAGGTTGGGGAAAGAGGTTGATTATTCTCCCCAAATGTCCCAACTGTTATCTTCCTTTGTGAGGGCATTGCTGCCGTCAACGGTTGTTTCACTGATAATCAAGCTCTCTGCCAGCATGCTGACAACCTGAGCCTCTTCAATCTGCATTGCAGGTGCGATGTATTTCATAGTCCTTTATAATTAAGTGTTAGTTTATACATTATATTATATATAGCCCCCTCCCCAGAGGGAGGGGACATGACTTGTTTATTTCAGCACCTTCTTGCCACCAATAATGTTGATGCCCTTCTGCATCTTGCTGATGCGCTGGCCTGCAACATTATAGATAGGAGCATTCGATGCATTCATATCAACACCATTGATGCCTGTAGCACCATCTTCGCCGAAGGGATAGAAGGGCTTAACAGGAGCACTGATTACCAAGTAGCCCTTGCCAGCCTTGATCGTGCTGCCAGTAGTTGCCTTGTAGAAGCCTACACCTTCAGCCTCCTTAGCGAGGATGTACTGAGAACCGTCGGCTGTAACATCAGCAGTAGCTGCGATGAGATCGTTGGTAGTGCCAAGAACTGCATCGGTTGTGCGTGCAACAGCGTATTTGCCAGCTGCTTCAGCCTTAACCACAACAGCGGTACCTGCAGGAACAGCGGTAACAGGCTCAAGATGAACATAATCACTAGCGGGCTGTGCTGCAAATGCAGAAACTTCAGCACTTGTGAAATCAACGTCAACAGGAGCAACGTATGTAGCATAGAGAGTTTCGCCTACGGTTACAAACTCTGTAGATTCCTGTCCGATGCAATAGAGGCGGAAGTTGTCGAGAACAATCCAGTCGCCACCTTTCACGTCTTCAGCGTCGCGATAAACACCAATCTCGAGCATACCGTTATCAACAGTAACTACAGGAGCCTGAACGGTGTAAGTGCCGAGTTTGAAGAAGCGAGGAGCTTGAGCGCATGCGTCAGGAATAATCTGCTCGTTATCTGCGCGGCCATAGCCTGCACCCTTGTTGGCACCGTCGAGGATACTGGGCAACAGTGTGCAGTTGTCCTCGCTACCAGCATAGAAGTATGCAAGCTGACGGTCACTACCTGCAACGGCATCGTCCCAAGAGCCGTCACGATAGTAGCCTGTGCACTCTACGATGTACTGACCAGCGGGCAGACCAGTAATTACCTGCTTGAGGTAAACCTTACCCACGCCAGCTGTGTTCCACATTTGGAATACATAGTCGCCGTTGACAGCGTTCTCCTTCCAGTTAAAGATTTCGCCAGCATTGCACTCCCACTTGGAGTCGTTGAGCTTCTCTCCTGCATTATCCTTGTTGTCACCGTCGAAGTCATTCTGGCTGAATGTATTCTGGTGGATGTAGTAGCTGACATCAGCAGGATTCTCGGTAGTAGCTGCTGCTGCAAGAGCATCGAGCTGTTCGCGAGTAACGACCTTCCACTGGTTGTAGAGGTTGTCGGCACCGGTCTTGTCGGTGTCAACCTGATAGCGCTCGTCCTCAGTCATGCCGAGATAGCGGTCAGTTCCGCTCTGGATGATGCGATAGTTGCCGTTGCCGACAGCTTCGAATGTCCAAGCCCAGCCTTCGTTAGTTGTGAAGTCGTCACCATAGCCGCAGTCAACATAGCCGTTGTGACCGAGACCGTCGTTTGCGTTACGACGTCCGTTGGGCAGGTTGGTCTTGATAGAGAAGCGGTTCTCGCCGCTGCTGTTTGCAAGCAGAACCATTGGCCATGCGCTGATGTTGTAGTCGAGAGAAGCATGAGTGCCCCAGTCGTTGCTGCCTGCGAGGAACTGACCAGCACCTACGTTGTAGAGCCAGCACTCCATGCCATCGGCAGGTTCAGCAGAAGCGAAGGTATAGTCGTGACGCGGAGAGAGAGCCTTGCGGAGTTCCCAACGGATGAGGCCAAGAGCACGACCTGCATCCTGCAGGCATACGTTGGCGTTCTTGCAGTAAGCGAGTACGTCAGCATCGATACCGCTCACACCTTCTGCCTGTGCCAAGGCGCTGGCAAGACGCTTGCGATTCTCGTTTCCTTCGAATTTTGCGCTGGGAGAGTTCTCAGCCATGCTGTTACCATAGATACCGCCGTCGGCATAGCGACCGCCCCAGTTCTGGTGAACGTGGTAAGCGAAGACGTTGACAGAGCCGTCGGTCTTGATGAGAGCACGCTGCTCAGCGTTGAGCTTAACGATTTCATCTTCGTACCAGCCATTTACGCCGGGCTCGTAACCTGTGCGAGACCATACGAGTGTGCCGTTGATGTAGTATTCGCAGGGAGCATCGTCGTGAGCTGCGGGCATGTAGAGCTGTGCGGGCAGTTCGCCTTCAGCCTTGAAGTAGCGGCGAACGTAAACATCACCGGGGTTCTCGGGCCAGCCATTAGGCAATACGGTGCTATTGTAAAGCCAGCTTTCAGTCTTGCTATTAATCATTACATAATCTGTATCGTACCAAGCCTTGCCGTTATTGTCATCAGAGGGAACGCCAGCGATAATATTGTAGTTGGGGTTGCTTGTGTTCCAATCGCCAAAGCCATGACCGGAGTCGAATGTCATGGTGTAAGCGGGCTTGTACTGGTCACCGCCGATGCGGATAGAACCTAAGATGGCGTCGCTTGTGCCGTCCCATACCTCAACATTGTCTGCGGTAGTAGGTTCTAATGCTACGTCGATAGAATACTTCTGGGGATAAATATAATGCTCAATGGTGAGTTCGTCGAAATGGAAGAAGAAATCCTTACCGTCGTCACCTACTCCGAACTGAATAACCATCGTTTCAGAAGTGCCATCTGCTACGAAATTAAATTCATAAGGCTGATCTTCTACTGCAGCGTTGGTGAGGCCAATGAGGCCAAGCACTGAACCTGAAACACCTGATGGAACAATACCACGGTCAAACTCAGGATTGTTGATTATGAAGACAGGAAGTTCTGTATATGAACTCCAAGAATTCCAACCACCAGATGTGAACTTGAATGAAACACGATACTTGTCGCCTGCTGTAAATCCATCAATCGTACATTGGTAGGGTTCCCAGTTGCCATCGCCCTTGTAGGGGTTGAAGAAGTTGTTGTTGCCATTATTCTCGATATGGTTGTAGGTCTCGTCATATCCCCAGCGACATTTCCATCCACCGCCGTTACCTTCGCGCCTCATGTCCTGATAGTTGGTGGCAGTGATAGGCTCGAGAGTAACGAGACCGAGGTCTACCCATTCTTCACCGTTCCAGTTGTACTCGTGATTGTCATTAGTGTTGATGACGTTCTTGCCGGGATATACGGCGATGCCTGCTGCGCCTGCAATAGCCTGACCGTCTGCGCTCAAGACAAAGTCCTTGTTGGAAGCAGACAAAACGATTTCGCCGGTAACCTTGTCTTTAAGTCCACCTTTACCTTCTGCAGTTACAATGGGCACAAAGTCTCTTACAAGAGCGTCGCCTTCATAAATTTTACAGCCATACAATTTCATGAATACATAGGAGTTGTCGCGCTGATTCCCACCTGCTCCGCCTGTGTTCGTGTCGAAGAGGTACAGATTGTTGGTACAATCCTGAACTGTGCTGCTTTCGCTGGTCGTGATAGTGAGAGCGGGCTCAGTTGCATTGGCGAGGGTAAATGTACAGGTCTTCTCAAATGCATCGAGGGTCATGCGCTGGTCGCGAGGAATCTCGCTGTCGCCGCGATGCTCATCGTTTGTGCGGTTGAAGACACCATTCTGTGAGCCAAAGGCACGTGCGAAGAGCACAAATGCATGGTTGGTCCATCCGCCTTGCCTTGCGCCGAACACAGCCATCCAATCCTTTGCGGTTGAGTTGGCAATGTCAACATCCAGGACAATCCTTGTGTTGGCCTTAGGAATGTAGTTGGTGTTGATGTAGGGGACATCGGATGTGCCGTTGGCCTCCACGGTAGCAATGTACTCAATCTGAGTTGCGCTACCGCCGGCAACCTTCAGGGTGCTGACTTCGGGATAGAGACCGAACTCTTCGTATTCGCCCAAGTTGTTGTAGGCATAGTACTTCTTCGTACTCTTGTCGAATACATAAGGATCTGTACCTGTATAGGTGCTAATAGCATCAATGGCTGTTGCCTCAAACGGGCCTAAGAGAGGTTCGACTGTTGGCACATCAGGTGTGTAGTTGTCGTCGGGAGTGTAGGTCACGACAAACTTTGAAAGTGGGAAGTTGTTGGTCGTGGTGAAGGTCACGGAATTAGGTGTTGTGCCTTCTGCCGGTTCCCATGCGCCGCTGGTGTATGTGCCAGTGCTAGCAGTAAGATTGCCGATCGTAGTGGCATTGGAAGTAGTGAATGTAACTTTGTTCAGTTTGCCTTCTCCTGCCACAGCCACTGTGATTGTGTAGCCTTTTAGATTAGTGGTATTGCTAATAGACAGTTCTCCTTCTGTTCCATCCTGTTTTGCGATGGTAGCAGTCACATGATAGGGCGATACCTTCCATGTGTAAGGCACAGCAACTTTTGTGTTGCCTGAGGGAAGCGATACCCTCAAGTCTGCTAAGCTAAATGTGACATCGTCAGCAAATAGCTGGCCTAAGCCAAGCACAAGCGTAGCAAGAAATAATAAATGTTTCTTCATACTTGTAGAATTTAGTTAATAAATGAGGTTAATTATACATATTTTGCCTCAAAGTTATACAATATTTTAATATGTGTCAAGAAAATTGAAGAATATTTTCAAATTATACTTAAAAAAATGTCGTATAGAAAACAAAAAACCTCTCTACAGCATCCTAAAGGATGTGTAAAGAGGTAAGAATTTAGGAAGAGAGTGCTCTCTCTTGACTTTATTTGATATTGCCTACCTTGATGAGGTACTCGGCAATCTGTACTGCGTTGAGTGCGGCGCCCTTCTTGATCTGGTCGCTTACCAGCCAGAATGTGATGCCATTGGGGTTTGCGAGGTCTTTCCTGACGCGACCTACGAAGACATCATCGCAGTTCTCGTGGAAGAGGGGCATGGGGTACTTCTTGCTTGCAGGCTCGTCTTCGAGCTGCAGACCTTGCCCGTTACGGACAGCCTGCTGAAACTCTTCGACGCTGACGGGACGCTCTGTCTCTGCCCAAACGCTTTCGCTGTGGCAACGGAGACTGGGCACGCGAACACACATAGCGCTGACTTCGCAGTCGGTATGCATGATTTTCTTGGTCTCGTTGTACATCTTCATCTCCTCTTTCGTGTAACCGTTATCGCAGAAGACGTCAATCTGAGGAATCACGTTAAATGCCAGCTGATAGGCGAACTTCTCGACTGTCGGCTTCTCTCCTGCAAGGACTTGACGATATTGTTCGTAGAGCTCGGCCATTGCAGCTGCTCCTGCTCCGCTTGCGGCCTGATATGAAGCGACGTGCACACGCTTGATGTGCGACAGATTCTCGAGGGCTTGCAGGGCGACGACCATCATGATGGTGGTGCAGTTGGGGTTTGCAATGATGCCACGAGGACGGTTGAGAGCGTCTTCGGCATTGCATTCAGGCACTACCAAGGGCACGTCTTCGTCCATTCGGAAAGCGCTGGAGTTGTCGATCATCACAGCTCCGTGCTTCGTGATGGTTTCGGCAAACTCTTTGCTTGTGCCGCCTCCAGCACTTGTGAAGGCAATGTCCACACCCTTGAAATCGTCGTTATGCTGCAGGAGCTTCACTTCGATTTCCTTGCCTCGGAATGTGTATTTACGTCCTGCACTACGCTGACTGCCGAAAAGCAGCAGTTCGTCAATGGGGAAATTTCTCTCGTCGAGCACTCGCAAGAACTCCTGTCCTACGGCACCACTTGCGCCAACTATTGCAACTTTCATAAAGCCTCCTCCAAACCTCCCCCTCAAGGGAGAGGATTTTATCATTTTATGTTAATAATGTTTTGCGGCTGCAAAGGTACGACAAAAAGTTTAAAGTTTAAAGTTTAAAGTTTAAAGTTTTTTCCTTTGACGAGTGTTTTTGACGAAAGTCAAAGGTTGATGGGGTAAACATGGCCTGTCGATTCGTCAGTCCCACCGTGGGAGGACTGCCGTCCCACCACGGGAAAACTCCAGTCCTCCCACGGTGGGACTCGAGTCCTCCTTAAGGAAAATTTTAGGAGGACTGCAGTCCTCCGATATTTTTGAAATGTAGGACTCGTTCAATCAGCGAGTTACGTGCCTCAAAAAATAATTTTGCTTCACATAACTCATAATTGCTATTTTTTTCGTAACTTTGCCCCGAATTATACACTTAACGCGCGACAAATGATGTTTTTCAGTGCCCTTCAAGCCGTTCCGGCTGCTGCGCTCATCACCGATCCTACGTGGAGTTTCTCGGTGGTGCTGGCCATCATTCTGTTTGCGCCGTTGATGTTCAGGCAACTCAGGGTGCCGCCAGTCGTGGGACTCATCATCGCAGGCATCCTGGTGGGGCAGTACGGCTTCAATATTCTTGCACATGATCGCTCGTTCGAACTCTTCGGTCAGGTCGGCATATATTATATAATGTTCCTGGCAGGCTTGGAGCTTGAGATGGGAAGCGTGGAGTTGTATGGTCGAGCGGGCTTCCGATTCGGCATCCTCACCTTTACGATTCCCTTCATCCTGGGTGTTGTTACGAGTGTCTGGCTGCTTGGATTCGGACTCTCTACCAGCCTCTTGTTGGCTTGCATCTATGCCAGTCATACCCTCGTAACATACCCAATCATAGGACGTTACGGCTTGAATCGACACAGAGCGGTCGTCGTGAGTGTCGTAGCGACTGCCATTGCTCTCTTTGCCGCCCTGCTTGTCCTGGCCTTTGTGGTAGGCGGATTGCAGCCCGACACATCTTGGATGACCTGGCTTCTCTTTGGCCTGAAGTGCGGGCTGTATGTTGCCTTTGCCATTTTGGTGTTTCCAAGGGTGGGACGCTGGTTCCTGCGTCGCTACCAAGACGGTGTCATGCAGTTCATCTTCATCTTGACACTCGTCTTCATCAGCGCGTCGTTGGCCAAGATGGTGGGTCTCGAAGGACTGCTTGGAGCGTTCCTTGCAGGCTTGATAGTCAATCGTCTCATTCCCAAGACAAGTCCCTTGATGTCGCGCCTCGAGTTTGTGGGCAACGCTCTCTTCATTCCATATTTCCTGATTGGAGTAGGCATGATTATCGACATAGGCATCCTCTTCCGTCATCCCGAAACGCTTTGGCTGGTCGCAGTTATGGTTGTGACGGGCATGTTCTCCAAGCTGATTGCTTCGGCCATCATGGCTTGGACGATGGGAGAGGGCAGGAACAGTATGTGGCTGATGTTCGGTCTGACGAATGCTCACGCTGCTGGAGCCCTCGCCATCGTAACCATCGGAACAGCTCCAGGCGTGGAACTCATGAACAACGAAGTGCTTGGCGGCACCGTGATGCTCATCCTCTTCAGTTGCCTGATTAGCGGTTTTGCTACGAACAAAGGGGCGAAGCAGTTGGCCTTGAGTGATACGTCGTTCGAAGACAACAGGGGTTCGTATCACGGTAAATGCCTGATTACGTATAGTCAGGAAGATAACGTGGATGTGATGACGCAGCTCGCCATCCTCATCCGCAACCCATTCATACCCGATAGCCTCATGGGATTGTGCGTCGCTTATGACAACGGTCAACAGACAACCGATAATAGTCACATGAAAGGACGTCGTTTGCTCGAGCAAGCACAGATGATTGCAGCCGCAGCCGACGTGCCTATGGCGACCCTGAACCGCATGAGCACAAACATCGCTGGCGGCATCCTCCACACCATGAACGAGTATGATTGTGGCGAGGTCATCGTTTGCCTGACCGACAGAACGACCGGAATGGCCAAGTCCTCGCTGGGAAGTGTGATAGATAACGTAGTGAACGGAACTCACAGAGAAGTGATGGCGGTTCGCAGCATCGTGCCTCCTGGAACCATTCGGCGAGTCGTCATTGCCGTTCCGCAGAAGGCAGAATACGAAGTTGGCTTCTATAAATGGCTGGAACATATCTGCAGAATAGGCGAGGAACTTGACTGTCATTTGGAATATCATGCTCATGCCGACACGTTACCTTATATTAAAGGATACATGGAGCAGAAGCACAGTCACGTCCGCTCCCATTATTTCGAGATGAACCGATGGATGCAATTCCTCAATTTGAGGCACGATATGGACTTGAGCTGCATGCTTGTTGCGGTGACGGCACGACCTGATTTCATCTCCTATCAGAACAGCTTCGAGGAACTTCCCTTGCTCATCCATCGCTATTTCAGTCATACGAGCGTCATGTTGCTGTTCCCTGACCAATGGGGCGAGCCGCAGGAAAGCATCTCAGTCTTCACGCCTAATGGCACAGCAGTACAGCGTCAGCCTCGTTCTCTCGGTGGCTTGATACGTCGGCTCTTCTTTACGGCAGGTCGTTCGGCATTGGTTCTGCTGGCATTCTTGCTGCCATTCCTTGCAGAAGCACAAAGGCCTCGATTCGACAAGATGTCGCCAATGGTGAGATGTGCAGCTTTAAATGAATTCAAGATTCAAGATTCAAGGTTCAATAGCACTCGCCAAAAGAGCGCTTCCTCAACGACAGAGCGAGGAGGGAACATGCTTACCCTCATTCAATCCAGCAGCGAAGAGGCCCTCAAGCAACATGGTTGCCGCATCTATCACCATTGGGGAGACGTCTATGCAGTAAGCGTTCCGAAGAGAGAACTTGCAGCTCTTTCGCTTCGGAAGGAAGTGACGCGAATAGAATGCGGCAGGGTATGTGACGCTCAAACCGATACGTCAGCCATCGTTACACGTTCCGACCTCCTTCGTACAGCCACTCCTTCTCGCCCAGCATACACAGGTAAAGGTGTTGTTGTGGGTGTGATGGATATCGGCTTCGACTTGACAAATCCGTCGTACTACAGTCGTGACCTCAGCACTTATCGCGTCAAATCATTCTGGGATATGCTTGATTTTGAGGGACAACAGACGATGGACAACGGACAACAGACAAGCTTTAGCTCGACGAAGTCAACGGTTTATGGGATGGAACTGCCTGTCGGGAAGGCTTATACTACTGAGGAAGCGATACTCAAGAAAGCGTGTTCCTCCGACAGTCGCCTGCAATATCATGGCACGCATACATCCACGACGGCTGCTGGCAGCGGGTATGATTCACCCTATATCGGTATGGCTCCCGATGCTGACATCTGCCTCGTGAACAATGCCGTATCGAGTGATAAGGAACTGGTGCCTGATTCTCTTTGGGAAATGTATGGTGCTGCCATCGACTTGCTTGGGTTTGAGTATATCTTCCGCTATGCTGATGAGGTGAAGAAACCATGCGTCATTAGCTTCAGCGAAGGCTCTCACGAGGACCTTTGGGGCGAAGCTCAACTCTACGGCATTGTGCTCGACAGCTTGGTTCGCCCAGGTCGCCTCATCTGTACGGCTGCTGGAAACCAGAGCAACTACTATACCTATATGCATAAGCCTGTTGGAAAGGAGCGTGTCGCTTCGCTCATCTCGCCTTCAGGTAACACGACATATATGATGCTTCGCAGTCGTGGTGACTTCAAGATTCATCTCGACTTCATGTCTTCGCCAACGGAATCTTATCTCAATTATGAGGTGCCCCTCGAAGACATCCTTGCCACCGAGGACAGCCTTCTTGTTGATACCATTACAGCAGGCGACTATACGTTCGAACTTATCTTTGGCTCCTACGACTGTTGTTACGATAAGAGTCAGCTGGTCACCGATGTCGTGATAAACAAGTTGACCAAGAAGTTGCTCATGTCCATGGAGATGGGAATAGGCATTAGCGGCAAGGAATCGGAGGTCGAGGTCTTTCAGGAAATAGGAAACCTGCAGTCCTTAGCTTATTATCCCGACTATCAGGATGCAGAAAAGACACACAACATCCTCTATCCTGCCACAGACCCCAACGTCATTTGCGTAGGCGCGACATCTTATAGAACAGGGTTCTACAATTGTGACGGCAATTGGATGAAGCACTTTTACGGCATTGATGGCCTCATCGCACCTTATAGCAGCCGAGGGCCAACCCTTGCAGGCCACATCAAACCCGACGTGCTTGCCCCTGGGTCGAACATCGTTGCCGGCTTCAGCAGCTACTTTACAGAGATGAATCCCAACGATAACATAAAAGATTATGACGTTGCCCGCTACACTTTCAATGGTCGCAACTATGCATGGTCTTCGCAAAGAGGCACCAGCATGGCATGCCCCATCGTGGCTGGCATCATAGCACAATGGATGGAAGCTGTTCCTCACCTGAGCAGGGAGCAAGTCATCGATGCCTTCAAGGCGACTTGCCGACACTATGACCCCTCGCTCGTCTATCCTAATAACGACTATGGCTATGGTGAGATAGATGCTGAGGCTGGCCTGAACTTCCTGCTGGAACATCCCGATGGGATTCGTGAGATAGACAACAGACGACAGACGACAGACAACGGACGACAGTTGACGGGGTTCTATAATCTTATGGGTCAGCGAATCTCGAGTCCTCGGAAAGGCATTAATATCATTAATGGGAAAAAGGTATTGAAATGATTGAAATACATAACATAAAGAAGAGTTTTGGCAGTCTTGAAGTGCTGAAGGGCATTGATTTGCAGATTGGACGTGGTGAGGTGGTCAGCATCGTCGGACCAAGTGGAGCGGGCAAGACCACACTCCTGCAAATCATGGGCACGCTCGACAAAGCCGATAGCGGCAGTGTCATCATTGACGGAATAGACGTCAGCAAGCTCAGCGATGCCCGTCGTTCTGCTTTCCGCAACAAGCACATGGGCTTCGTCTTCCAGTTCCATCAACTCTTGCCCGAGTTCACAGCGCTCGAGAACGTCATGATGCCAGCCCTCATTGGCGGCACTTCCAGGAGGGAAGCCCGTCATCGGGCAGAAGAGTTGCTGGCCTTCATGGGGTTGACCGAACGTGCTTCGCACAAGCCAAGCGAACTGTCGGGAGGCGAGAAGCAACGTGTGGCTGTTGCCAGGGCTCTTGTAAACAAGCCCGATGTTGTCTTTGCCGACGAGCCGAGTGGTTCGCTCGACAGCCATAACAAGGAAGAACTGCATCGCCTTTTCTTCGACCTTCGCGACCAGATGGGGCAGACCTTTGTCATCGTCACCCACGACGAACAACTTGCCGACCTTGCCGACCGTAAAATCTCCATGCAGGACGGCAGGATAGTGGGTTAAGTTCAGCCTAACTGCAAACAATATAGGCCTGCCGAAATCGACAGGCCTATATTATCTTGTTTTACTTTTTAATTTCACTGCTGTGCCATGATGTTCAGGACGGCTACTACATCGGCAATATCGACTGCGGCATCGCCATTGACATTGAATTGTGGAGCGTTCGAGTCATTCGCCATAGCATTCAGCACAGCCACCACATCGGCAATATCAACAGTTCCATCAAGGTTTGCATCACCTCGCTTGGACTCTTTTTCAGTAAAGTATCCCGGGTTGCTTGGGCCGCCATCGATGTGGGCATAGGCTGCATCGGTGTGGTTGCTATCGAATGTCGTGCCTGCACCACCTACGAGATTGTTGCAAACCCAAAACATGCTTGAAGATTGCGTCACTGCTTCCGTTGACCAGCCCTTGCCGACATATATCGTCGTAAGCTTCCCGCAGTCACCAAACATACTTGCCATGTTTGTGACTTTGGCCGTGTTGAAACGGCCTAAGTCAAGGCTCTTTAAAATTCTGCATGAATAAAACATTTCTTGCATATCTGTTACTTTGGGCGTATAGAAGTTGCTCAAGTCAAGGCTCTCTAATTTAAAGCAAGTGGTAAACATTCTGTTCATGTCGGTCACGTTGCTTGTGTTGAAACTGCTCACATTGGCGCTAATCAATCTTGTACATTGACTAAACATGTAGGCCATGGTAGTTACATTCGTAGTGTTGAAGTTACTCAGATCGAGACTCGTCAAATTGTAGCAGTTGGAAAACATAGAGCTCATGTTCGTCACGTTAGCTGTGTTGAAACTGCTCACGTCAAGGCTCGTCAAGGCTTTGCAAGAATCAAACATAGACCGCATATCTGTTACTTTAGTGGTATTGAAGTGACTCACATCAAGGCTCCCTAGTTTTTCACAGCCATAGAACATACAAGTCATTAAGGTCACTTCGCTTGTGTTCAGGTAAGAGAGTCCCGTAATGGATTGAAGATTCTTCATTTGATGAAACCAATAGTAGGTAGAGGTGGGACGTGCGTTTGCAAATGAAGCATCGAATATGACCCGAGTCACATTAGGTCTATATCCTCTCCAGCCAGGGTATGCATCGTTGATATTCATATCAAAGGTCCAACCCGTACGCGATTCGCGCAGGTTGTCGTAGTAGAACGTCAGCGTCGTGTTGTCTGACGTATAGACTGCATAAGGCTCCGCTGCCCAAACTGTCTGCACGCCTGCAGTCATTGTCACAAGTGCAAGAATTGTGAGTAATAGTCTTTTCATAATGCTAAGTATTTTAGGGGGGTTTCTGCTGCAAAGTTACGAAAAAATCTGAATTTACAAAACAAATTGCCAAAATAAATACGTTTGTTTGCACATATAATTTAGCTATAATAAAACTCTTTGAGTTTTAATGGTCTATCGCGTGTGCCGCTTTAAAAGCCTGCAGGACGCAAGGGAGCGCATCAATCCGTACGATGCCTACGTTCTTAGGAATAGAGTCAACCTTTTCAGGAGAAGATATTTCACAAACTTTAACATTGGTGCGTAAAGCGTATCGTTTACGAAAAAATAGGATACGCACATAGGATTTAGAGGTCTATTATTATATTATAATAATAGAGGTTCATTCCCGAGGGGGTGTAACATATTTTTCGTAAATGATACGCTTTACGCTATGCCACCTCGTTATGCAACCACTCTGTAAGGAGCTGACGCTCAG
>CACXUA010000038.1:16748-28162 GCA_902770725.1 uncultured Bacteroidales bacterium
AGGCACAGCTAAAATGCCAACGTGGCACGTTAAGTTTGCAAAGATGGCACGTTAAGTTCGACCACGACACTGGGGGGCGTTTCTCATTGGTTCTTGAAACTTGGCAGTTCGTCGCGCGTGATGGCACAATCCTGTTCCAGAGCGTCGTTCCACCAGTCGATGTTGGCGTTGTTGTGGTCGGTGCTGTTGAAGGCATCGCCGCTTGTTTTGTTCGTGCGGTCGTAGTCGTACCAAGGGATGAGGAAACTCCAGTGCTGACCATCTTCCCACAACTGCGAGAGTTTCGGAATGCTTCCGAATTCGCTGATGGCATAGAGTTTGCCTGGGTAGTTTTCGTGGAAGTAGTCGTACCACCAATGCATCTCGCTGAGGTTCTTGTTGTAGAAGTCGTACGCTACAATATCGACGTATTCATCGCCTGGATACCAGCGCTTTGAGTCTCCTGCGTTAAAGATCCAGATGAGGTTCGTCAGGCCATGATAATTCACCATGCGGTCGTACATCACTCTCCACAGTTCCACGAATGCTTCTGGCCCGTCTGCTCCCCACCAGAACCATGCTTTGTGCCAGTCTGTGCCTGGATTGGCTTCCGTCCAGTTGCCTTGTGCTTCGTGAAGGGGGCGCCAGAGAACAGGCACTTTGGCTGTCTTTGTGGATTTCAGCCACATCGCGACTTGGTCGATGCGGGCTATCATCGTTTTGTAGTCGTCGCTGTTCGGCGAGAAGATTCCTGACGGACGGAAACTGGTTTGCTTAGGTTCGGAGCCTGGGGTGCAAGTCCAGTCGGTGCTGTCGTTCGTAAGCATATTCCAGTGCCACATTGCCGAGACGATACCGCCTGCGTTAGCCCAGTTCTGCCAAATTGTGTTGCTCGCGTAGTTTATCCAGCCATTCGAAGAGGAATGGATGTCGTGGATGAAGTCGAACGTGTTGATGGCCGGGTATTTCCGCGTGTGCTTAAATACCCATTTGGCTTCGTTGATGTTGTAGTTCACGCAAGCGTGAGTGCCCGTCAGTATCTTTTGGCCAACATTCTCTTCGAGGTAGGTGAGCAGGTTCTGGGCTTCCCTCGAACGGTTGCTCCACTTCGGAACAGCCTCGAAAGCAACGCTGTCAACCGTTTCTACATCACAACGAATGGTTGAGCCATCGCTTCTGTAAACAATCATATTCTGCACCTGTGCATTCGAAGCGAGGGCCATTAAGGCGAATATGAGTAAGGAGAGGTTTTTCATAGTAATTTAAATAATGTAGGGACGCCGAAGCGTCCCTACTGTTATGACGTTATAGCGCTTTTCGCAATAACGGTTTCTATTACAGGCTCCAGTCTTCCTGCGTCTTGCGAACGTAGGTCTTGTAGCGGCGCTGAGCAGCAGCCTTACAAGCGTCGTAGAGTTCTTGAGCCTCCTCAGGAGCGGCCTTCTTCAGAGAGAGGAAGCGCACCTCGCCCTCGAGGAATTCCTGGAACTTGTCCCAATCGGGCTCCTTGCTGTCGAGCTGGAAGGGGGTCTTGCCCTCTTCAGCCAGAGCAGGATTGTAGCGCCACAGATGCCAGTAGCCGCATTCAACAGCCTTTGCCTCCTCAGCCTGGCTCTTGCCCATACCGCCCTTAGCCTTCAGGCCGTGGTTGATACAGGGAGCGTAGGCAATGATGAGTGAAGGTCCGTGCCAAGCTTCAGCCTCGCGGAAGGCCTTCAAGCACTGGCTTTGGTCTGCACCCATTGCCACCTGAGCCACATAGACGTTGCCGTAGGTTGCCTGCATCAGGCCGAGGTCCTTCTTGCCCACGCGCTTGCCATTGGCTGCGAACTGAGCAATAGCTCCGATAGGTGTGGCCTTCGAAGCCTGACCGCCAGTGTTGGAGTAAACCTCAGTATCGATAACGAAGATGTTGACGTCTTCGCCAGAACCGATTACGTGGTCGAGGCCACCATAACCGATGTCGTAGCTTGCGCCGTCACCACCGATAATCCATTGGCTTGCCTTAGCTAGCTTGTCTTTGTTCGCCAGCAGTTCGCTCTCGAGTGCACATCCGCGGCACGGGCAGATGGGGCTGCCTGCTGCCTTGGCATCCTTGGCTTCCTGCAACTTCTGTGCAGCCACCTCGGCGCCATACAGTTCCTTGCCCTTGCCCTGCCAGAACTCTATAGCTCCATCGATGGGCAGTATTGCCTTCTCCAGAGCGGCAACGAATTCATCGGTTGCTTTTCGGTTGGCAGTAGAGTCATCGAATGTGTCGAGCCATTTCTGTGTAGCTTCGCGCATCCAGTCGAAGGCTGTAGTATTCACGAGTTCCTCGGCCAGCTTGCGCATTCTGTTGCGCAACTTCTTGCGGCCAAGCACCATACCAAGGCCGTACTCGCAGAAGTCCTCGAAGAGGGAGTTCGACCAAGCAGGTCCTTGACCCTTCGCATTCTTGGTGTAAGGAGTGGAAGGAATAGAGCCAGAGTAGATTGAGGAGCAACCTGTTGCGTTGGATGCCATCTCGCGATCACCAAAGAGCTGGCTGATGAGCTTCACATAAGGCGTCTCGCCGCAACCAGAGCAGGCTCCGCTGAACTCGAAGAGAGGCTGAGCAAACTGGCTGTTCTTGGGGCTCTGCTTGATATCGACGAGGTCTTGCTTCGAGCTGACCTTCTTCACGCAGTAATCCCAGTTCTTTGCTTCCTGTGCTACCTCTGCGCTTGAGTCGTCGTAAGGCACCATCTTGAGTGCAGGACCACCAAGCTTCGGATTGCCAGGACAAACGTCTGCACAGTTGCCGCAACCCAGACAGTCCTTCACGCCAACCTGCATAACGAAGTGCATACCCTTCATTGCAGCAGGAGCCTTCATCTCGATGGTCTTGCCTTCGAAGCCCTTCACTTCCTCGTCGTCCATTACGATAGGACGGATGCAAGCATGAGGACAAACGAATGCACACTTGTTACACTGGATACAGTTATCAGGATTCCAAACAGGAACGAAACCTGCTACGCCACGCTTCTCGTAAGCTGCAGTGCCCTGTTCCCAAGCACCATCCTCGTAGCCCTTGTAAGCGCTGACTGGAAGGTCTGCACCATTCTGGGCATTGATGGGACGAACGAGCTTCGTAACGAACTCGGGCTCGTTATATACAGGAGCCTCGTCGGCTGGCAGATTCTTCCAAGCAGGATCAACAGGCAGCACCTTGTACTCGCCACCACGATCTACGGCAGCGAAGTTCATGTTCACCACGTCCTCGCCCTTCTTGCCGTAAGACTTCACGATAGCCTTCTTCATCTGCTCTACAGCAAGCTCAACGGGGATGACCTCTGTGATGCGGAAGAAAGCGCTCTGCAGGATGGTGTTCGTGCGGTTGCCGAGTCCAATCTCCTGTGCAATCTTGGTGGCGTTGATGTAGTAAACTGTGATGTTCTTCTCTGCGAAGTACTTCTTAATATTATTAGGAATGAACTTCACAAGCTCTTCGCCCTCGAAGATGGTGTTCAAGAGGAACTGACCGTTTGGACGAAGGCCGCGAATCACGTCGTACATCCTCAGGTAAGCCTGAACGTGACAAGCCACGAAGTTAGGCGTCTTAATCTGATATGTGCTACGGATGGGCGTGTCGCCAAAGCGCAGGTGAGAGCAAGTGAAGCCGCCACTCTTCTTGGAGTCGTAGCTGAAGTAAGCCTGGCAATACTTGTTGGTGTTGTCGCCGATAATCTTGACGCTGTTCTTGTTGGCACCAACAGTACCGTCGGCACCGAGACCGAAGAACTTGGCTTCGAAGATGCCTTCGCCACCCAGAGCCATCTCTTCCTTGACGGGCAGAGAAGTGTAGGTGAGGTCATCGACGATACCAACGGTGAACTGGCTCTTAGGCTGAGGCAGTTCGAGGTTCTCATAGACGCTGAGCATCATGGTGGGCGTTACGTCGGCAGAGCCGAGACCATAACGTCCGCCTACGATGATAGGAGCGTTGGGCTGACCATAGAATGCGTCGCGAACGTCGAGGTACAGAGGTTCGCCGTTTGCTCCAGGCTCCTTTGTGCGGTCAAGCACTGCGATGCGCTTGCAAGTCTTGGGAACTGCAGCCAGCAGGTGCTTCACGCTGAAAGGACGATAGAGGTGAACGCTCACCAAACCGTACTTCTTGCCGTTAGCATTTGCATAGTCAATAGCCTCGCGAGCAGCCTCAGAAGCAGAACCCATCAGGATGATGACCTGCTCTGCATCTTCTGCACCATAGTAGCTGAAGAGCTCATACTTGCGACCTGTACGTTCGCTGATGGCTGCCATATATTTCTCTACGATAGCAGGAACTGCATCATAGTAGCGGTTGCAGCTCTCGCGATGAGCGAAGAATGTCTCAGGATTCTCGGCCATACCCTTTGCCTGAGGATGCTCAGGGGAGAGGGCACGAGCACGGAACTCACTCAGAGCCTTCTGATTCACGAGGTCGCGAACATCGTCCTCTTCAAGAAGTTCGACCTTCTGATACTCGTGAGAGGTGCGGAAGCCGTCGAAGAAGTTGATGAAAGGCACGCGTGCCTCGAGTGCAGCAAGATGAGCGACTGCGCTGAGGTCCATCACTTCCTGAACGCTACCTTCTGCCAACATGGCAAAGCCAGTCTGACGGCAAGCCATCACATCGCTGTGGTCACCAAAGATACACAGAGAGTGAGTTGCAAGTGTACGGGCAGAAACATGGAAGACGCTGGGCAACAATTCGCCTGCAATCTTGTACATATTGGGAATCATGAGCAGGAGGCCCTGGCTGGCAGTGAAGGTGCTTGTGAGGGCACCAGCCTGCAACGAACCATGAACGGCACCAGCGGCACCGCCTTCGCTCTGCATTTCCTGAACCATTACTGTGTCGCCGAAGAGGTTCTTACGACCCTGAGCGGCCCACTCGTCAACATGCTCCGCCATAGGAGATGAGGGAGTGATGGGGTAGATGGCAGCTACTTCGCTGAACATATAAGCCACATGTCCGGCACAGGTATTGCCATCCCAAGTTACAAATTTCTTTTGCTTCATACCAAATTACAGACCCTCTCCCTAACCCTCTCCCTTTAGGGCGAGGGAACTGCTTTGCAGGGTCATGGGCAGTTTATATTTTATAAAATGTGTTTTTATACTTTATCTACTATTTCCTTCTTCACCTTTTTAGTAGAGGAATCCATACATCCAGAGTGGAATCTCTTGTTCCAAGCCTTCCTTGATGCCGGCAAGGGCGTAGAGCACGTCTGTGTTCTTGCGTTTGGGTTGCTCCAGGCATATGCGGAACCTCATGTTCTTGTCCACGATGAAGGTGCAGCTGCGGTCGCCCTTCTGCACTTGATGACGGCCCCAGAGAGCGTTCTGGAAGAAGGTTTCCATAATCATCTGCTCGTCGTTGAAGTCGGGCATCATGGCGTACATCAGGTTCGTGTTGTGAAGCAGGATGCTTGCGGGCTTCTTGGGGAAGTCTTCGCCTGGACGATAGAGCATGTTGAGCAGACGGGCATCTGTCAGGTACTTGATGTAGTTCACTACTGTTGCACGGCTGGTCTGCAGGTCCTGAGCCAGTTGACTGACATTGGGAGCTCCGTAATCGCCAGTAGCAAGCAGGTAGAGCAACTTCTTTATCTTTGTCAGATACTTCAGGTCGATCTGCTTGATGAGCAGGATGTCCACCTCAATCATCATGTTGACTGCCTTCAGCAGGTTCTCGATGAAACTTGCTTTCTCGAGGAAGAAGGGGTAGTATCCGTGATGCAGATAGTCGTTGAAATAGTCGAGCGGATTGACTTGCTGCAGGACTTCCTCAGCAATGTGCTCGTGTCGGTTTTGAATCTCACGAATGGTGTAGGGACGGAAGTTTGTTCCTGCCCGGAGGTTCAGGTATTCGCGGAAAGAGAAGCCACGCAGGTTGTAGCTTGCGCAGATGCCGTTCAGCTCGGGATTCTCCTCTTTCAGTCGCATCACGCTTGAGCCTGCAAAGACCACTTTCAGGTGTGGGCAGCGGTCGTAGATGAGCCTGAGGTCGTGGCTCCAATCTGGGTACTTGAACACCTGGTCGATGAGCAAGACTTTACCACCAGCTTGCATGAACTCCTGGGCAAACTGGAAGAGCGTCTTCCCCTGGAAGTAGAAGTTGTTCATGTTGATGTAGAGACACCTGCGATCTCTCGGACCGAAGTTCTCTTTCGCATACTGGAGCAGGAAAGTTGTTCTGCCTACGCCGCGACTACCCTTAATGCCGATGAGTCGCTTGTGCCAATCAATTTCATCCATCAAGGCACGTCTGATGGGCGCCTGTGTGCGTTCCACCAGATACTGATGCATTCTATAGAAAGACTCGAACATAATATATTTATATAGTTTTTGCGCTGCAAAGATACAAAAAACTTTGCAAATTGCAAACTCTATATAGCAAAAAGTGCATTTTTTGCCTTAAAAAGTTTCCAAAGCCAAAAGAGGGATAAGTGGAATTGATGTGCTTTGGCTGTAGTGAAATGTAAAGAATTTTTCAGCAGAAAAGCATCACTAAAGATAAATCAGCAAGCCAAATTCATTCATTTTCCCCTGCAAAAAGGGTGTAAAAAGCACTCCTCTCCAACTTCCTGAAAATGAAGTTCTTGCTCTTTTGACTTGTGGGGAGTAAAAAGTTCTGCTGTGAAGTTGCCAAAGTTCACGTGTGAAGTTGGCCAATTTCACGTGTGAAGTTTTGCATTTTCACGTGTGAAGTTTTGCAAGTTAACGTGTCATGTTTTGTGACCCTCCAGCTTGTCTGAATTTTGTTGTCAATAATTTTGTAGAATCTTGACTAATCTAATTTGCAAAGTTAACAGACAAGACGTTTGAGTTTAATCTTTCTTTCTTGGAAAGACATCAATATGGCGCATCTGATTCATGATGGCTGTCTGCCGCTTGAGCATGTGGGAAGAAGGCTCTTTGCTGCTGAATTTGAGTGGATTCGGCAGCGTGGCAGCAATAAGGGCGCAGTTGGGACGCGTCAGGGTGATTGCTCTGCGACCAAAATGTTGCTGGGCAACTGCTTCGGCTCCATAAATGCCGTCGCCCATCTCGATGGAGTTGAGATAGACTTCCATAATGCGCTCCTTGCCCCAGATGAACTCGATGAGAACGGTGAAATAAGCCTCCAGCCCTTTCCGAACCCAGCTTGCTTTAGGCCATAGGAAAACGTTCTTGGCCGTTTGCTGACTGATGGTGCTGCCTCCACGAAAGCGTTTGCCAGAGCGACGTTCCTCGAGTGTCTTGTTTATCTCAATAAAGTCGAAGCCGTTATGTGTGAGGAAACGCTGGTCCTCACTTGCCATCACGGCTACGGGCATATAGATGCTCATCGAGTCGAGCGGCACCCAATGATGCTTGAGGCGCAGTTTCTCTCCGTGACTGACTTGCTGAGCGCAACGGATTATCATAAGTGGCGTTACATAAACTGGGCACCACTTATATATTAAAACAGCGAGGATTGTGCTCCCAAAGAACAGGAGCACAATCCATCGCAATAGAAGTTGTAGTTTTCTCATTAACTAGGCTTTCCTAGGCTTTCCTAGGTTTTCCTAGGCATTCCTAGGTATTCCTAGAACCTTGGCTTTACTGCAGAGTGCCTGCGTTGGCGGCATTGATCATAGCCTCGCTTGCATAGAGGTAAACCTCAACACGACGGCTGGCATCTCTGTCTTCCTTACCGTTTGCGTCAAGAACGAGGTAGTTGGGATCTTCACCAAGACCTGTGCTGCTCTTAATCTGAGAAGTGCTTACACCACAGGTGTTTGTCAGGTATCCGCGAACTGCATTAGCACGATTCTGGCTGAGAGTCAGGTTCGTGGCGTCGCTGCCGTCGCTGCTTGCGAAGCCATAGATGGCTACGTCGCAATCGGTGTAAACATTCAGCACATTGTTGGCAAACTGACGAAGTGAGTTCTGTGCGTCAGCCTTCAGGTCGCTCTTACCTACCTTGAAGAGGATGCCGTTGTCGAAGGTAACCTTTACACCTTCCAGACCGTTCTTGTCGGTAATGGTCTCAACCTGAGCGTTAGCCACAGCCTCGGCTGCTGCCTTAGCCTTATCCATCTTCTTACCGATGAGCACACCAGCAGTTGTGCCGCCAGCTACACCCACACCAGCACCAATGGCTGCACCAAGCTTTGCACCACTTGAACCACCAGCCAAAGCACCAATACCTGCACCGATAGCTGCACCAAGAGCACCACCACCAGCGCTGCCGATGAGGCCACCCTTCGTGGCGTTGTTCATGTTACAACCAGAGAGCACCAAAGCCATTGCCAAAGCACCCAAAAGGAATTTCTTTGCTTTCATTTGAATTAGTTTTATGAGTTAATACTGATTGTTGTTTCTCTTTTCAATTGCAAAGATACATAAAAAGTTTAGAGTTTGTGGTTTAGAGTTTGGAGTTTTTTTTCTTATTTCATATTTTTTTTGTACTTTTGCACACGAAAATAACAAATTATCCTCAAAATAATGGCAAAAGAATTGGATTTCCTCACGAAACGAAGCGAGGACTATAGCAAATGGTACAATGAATTGGTTGTTAAGGCTGATCTGGCAGAGCAGAGCGATGTTCGCGGCTGCATGGTCATCAAGCCTTACGGATACGCTATATGGGAGAAGATGCAACGCACCCTCGACGATATGTTCAAGGAGACTGGCGTGCAGAACGCTTATTTCCCCTTACTCATTCCCAAGAGTTTCCTCTCGAAAGAGGCAGAACATGTGGAAGGCTTTGCTAAGGAGTGTGCTGTCGTGACGCACTATCGCCTCAAGACAAACGAGACGCACGATGGCGTTGTGGTTGACCCTGCTGCTCGTTTGGAAGAGGAACTCATTATTCGTCCAACGTCAGAGACCATCATCTGGAACACCTTCAAGAACTGGATTCAGTCTTATCGCGACCTGCCTCTGCTGGTCAATCAGTGGTGTAACGTGATGCGTTGGGAGATGCGTACGCGTCTCTTCCTGCGCACCAGCGAGTTCCTTTGGCAAGAGGGCCACACGGCTCACGCTACCAGGGAAGAGGCTGAGGCACGTGCTCAGCAGATGCTCAAGGTCTATGCAAAGTTCGCAGAAGAGTATATGGCTGTGCCTGTTGTTCAGGGCGTCAAGAGCGAGACGGAACGTTTTGCTGGTGCGCTCGACACTTACACCATCGAGGCTATGATGCAGGACGGCAAGGCTCTGCAGAGCGGCACCAGTCACTTCCTTGGCCAGAACTTCGGTAAGGCTTTCGAGGTGCAGTTCCTCAACAAGGAGAACAAACCCGAATATGCTTGGGCAACCTCGTGGGGTGTAAGCACACGACTCATGGGCGCTCTCATCATGACGCATAGCGACGATAATGGTCTCGTTCTTCCTCCTGCCTTGGCTCCTATTCAGGTAGTCATCATTCCTATTGGCGGCAAGCCTGAACAGATGGCAGCAGTTGATGCAGCTGTTGCTCCTATCATCGACGAGCTCAAGAAGATGGGCATCAGCGTTAAGTATGACAATGCCGATAATAAGCGTCCTGGCTTCAAGTTCGCTGATTACGAGCTGAAGGGCGTGCCTGTTCGTCTCGTGCTTGGAGCAAGAGACTTGGAGAACGGTACAGTCGAGGTGATGCGTCGTGACACACTCGAGAAGGAGACGCGTCCTCTCGAAGGCATTGCCGCTTATGTTCAGGAGTTGCTTGGCGACATCCAGAAGAACATCTTCACGAAGGCCAAGAACTTCCGCGACGCACATATCTACGAGTGCGACAACTATGAGGAGTTCAAGGAGCGCGTCAAGGACGGCGGCTTCTTCCTCTGTCATTGGGACGGCACAGCCGAGACGGAAGCTCGAATCAAGGAAGAGACGCAGGCAACAATCCGTTGCGTGCCCTTCGGCTTCGAGCAGACACCTGGTGTGGATATGGTAACCGGCAAACCAAGCAAGGCGCGTGTCCTCATCGCAAGAAGCTACTAAAGGAGGTTGGTTCCTGACGCTATTTGCGGCAGAGGAGATACCTGCAGCGATTGTCACATATGTGGCTTTGCTGATGCTGCTCCAGCTGGGCTTGACTCCAGCTTTGGCAACACTTCTTTCAGCTCTTCTTTTCTTGCCTTGGGTGCTGAAGTCTTTCATGCGTGCTTGGGTAAGAAGGGTAGGGAACTTCAAACAAGTACTGCACTTCATCGAGGTTTTGCTTTTCGTCAGTCTCGTTCTCTTAGCCTTCTCTTTTAGGCGAGGCCCCTATGCAGTCTTCTTTGCTCTGTTGCTTGTCAGCTTGCTTTGTGCTTGGCACGAACTGGCAGCAAGGATGTATTATGAGCGGATGCTTCGACCTGCCTTCCAGCGTTTACTGACTGCTCCCAAGTTGGCTTGCTCTCAGGTTGCAGTTATCTTTACCTATGGCGCGCTTATCTTCCTTGTTGGCACGCTTGAGGTCTATTTCCGCCAGATATGCTACTCGTGGGCGATGGGATGTTATGTGGCAGCAGGACTGTTCTTGATATTTGTTTTCCATCATCTCATTTGGTTGCGGAGCCCTCGTGTAGGCGACAATGGTGCAAAGCATAGTGTGGGAGCATCTGTCAAGGCAGAACTTCGCATCATAGACCGCATCCGCCATCAGCCCAATTGGTGGCAGCCGGTACTTATTCTTTTCCTGCTGCTATTGCCACAAGGTTTGATGTTCTACGCGCGCGTACTATATTTATATATGCCACATGCGAATGGAGGTTTAGGGTGCTCCATACAAGAAATTGGTTTTGCACAAGGCACGGTTGGCGTTATAGCTTTCAGTCTTGGACTCTTTCTAGGACGAAGGCTTATCAAGCATTATACATTGGAGCGACTCTTCTGGCCTTTGGCTTTGAGTATCGTCCTTTCGCCTTTTGTTTACCTTGGAATGACAATGTGGCCACCTCAGGAACTTTGGCAACTTTGTCTTTACACCATGACTGCTCAATTGCTCTTTGGCCTTGGTTTAGGCATTTGCCGACTTCCTGTCAGTGCTATTTCAGGAGCTCGTTATCGCAATACCATTAACATGCTACAGATACCGCTTGTCTCTGCTGCCCTGATTGTGCCGATGGCGATGAGTGGCTGGCTTGTAGAGCAAATGGGCTTCAGCAGCTACTTCTTTATGAATGCCCTCTCTGCTCCACTTTGCCTGTTGGGCATCTTCCTCCTAAAGCGTAGGGAAATTCCTCCTACACTTTAGGGAAAAACATCCTTCTTCCCTAAGAATATTGCCGTACCTTTGCAACAGAAACAAGAAACCAAATTGTTTAACTCTTAAAAGCAAAGGTTATGAAAAAGATGATTTACTTCGCCGCATTTGCCATCATGATGGCTATGGGCAACATGAATGCATACGCAAAGGTTAGTGCAAAGAACAATGTATACCATATGAACGATAGAGGTATTGTAGTGGCTCATCACGGTGATCATGGCAT
>CACXUA010000039.1 GCA_902770725.1 uncultured Bacteroidales bacterium
ACGGGCTTACTTCGCAGTTTAGACGTGCTGCAGTCTCAATTGCAGCCAACATCTGCGAGGGCTATCGCAAGTTGAGCCGTGCAGACAAACTTCGCTTCCTGAACATTTCGCAAGGGTCGCTCGAAGAATGTCGCTACTATATCATACTATCATACGACATCGAATATATCGACAAAGCAACTCACGATAGATTAGAATACATCCTCAACGGAACCAGTTGGAAACTCAACGGCTACGCCGAGGCCATAAGTCAAAACAAAGGAATAATAGATTAACAGAATACTGAACAGACGTTAAAGTGGAAGTTAACTCGCTCCGCTCGTGGAAGTTAAAAAGGAAGTTAAAGAGGACAATACCTTTAGGCTCTTAACAGCCAACACTATCGTCCAGCGCGAAGCGCTTAACTTCCAGCCAGCAACGCTGGCGTAACACCCATTTTAACTCCCTCATTTAACTCCCAATTAATAAAAAGATGAAAGCCGGAATAGTAGGACTGCCCAATGTCGGCAAGTCAACCCTCTTCAATTGCCTCTCGAGCGCGAAAGCTCAGGCTGCCAATTTCCCCTTCTGCACCATTGATGCTCAACTCGGACAGGTCACCGTGCCAGACGAAAGACTGACCAAGCTTGCCGAACTTGTGCATCCGGGTCGCATCGTGCCCGCTGTCTGCGACATCGTCGATATTGCGGGCCTCGTGAAAGGTGCCAGCAAGGGCGAGGGCTTGGGCAACCAGTTCCTGGCCAACATACGCGAGTGCGACGCCATTATCCACGTGCTCCGTTGCTTCGACAACGACGGCATCGTGCATGTTGACGGCAGCGTCGATCCCGTTCGCGACAAGGAAATCATCGACGCGGAACTGCAAATCAAGGACCTCGAGACCATCGAGAACCGCATCAAGAAAGTGGAGAAGCAGGCCCGCGTGGGTGGCGACAAGCAAGCCAAGATTGAACTCGACGTCCTGCTTCGCTACCAGGAAGCCCTCAACAAGGGTTTGAGTGCGCGTTCCGTGACGTTCGAGACGGAGGATGAAATCACGGCTGCCAACGGTCTGTTCCTGCTCACGACAAAGCCCGTGCTGTATGTCTGCAACGTGGACGACGCATCGGCTGCCTCGGGCAACGCTTATACGGAGGCCGTCCAGAAAGCCATCGCAGGCGAAGATGCCGAGATGCTCATCATCTCAGCACAGACCGAAGCAGACATCGCGGAACTCGAAACCTACGAGGAGAAGCAGATGTTCCTCGAGGATCTGGGTCTCTCGGAGAGCGGTTGCAATCGCCTCATCAAGGCCATCTACCACCTGCTCACGCTGCAGACCTTCATCACGGCGGGCGAAATGGAAGTGAAGGCCTGGACGTTCCGCCGCGGATGGAAGGCACCACAATGTGCCGGCGTCATCCACACGGACTTCGAGAAGGGCTTCATCCGCGCTGAGGTCATCAAGTATGAGGACTATATAAAGTACGGTTCGGAAGCCGCCGTCCGAGAAGCCGGCAAGATGAGTGTGGAAGGCAAGGACTACGTGGTGCAGGACGGAGACATCATGCATTTCCGTTTTAACGTGTAAAAGCCCCTCTCCAACCCCTAACCCCTCCTCCCCCAAAGGGGAGATGGGGAACTTTGAAACCTGATAAAGATGTTACTACAACACACATATTTATATTATGCGCTACTTTCTCTCCCCTTTGGGGGAGTCGGAGGGGGGCCGTTGTTCATAACCTGGAACCCCGACATCGTTGCCCTCGACTTGGGCTTCTTCGCGATACGTTGGTACTCATTGTGTTGGGCGATTGGTCTTGTAGCAGTTTATCTGTTGATGCACAAGCTGTATCGTCAGCAGAAGATACGTGAAGAGCAGTTCGATCCGATGTTCATGTATTGCTTCCTTGGCATTCTTATCGGGGCAAGATTGGGGCATTGCTTGTTCTACGAGCCTGGTTATTACCTGTCACATCCCATCGAGATGTTGCTGCCCATACGCAATGTGCCGGGCCAGGGCTGGACATTTACCGGCTACGAGGGACTGGCCAGTCATGGCGGCACGCTTGGCCTCATGATAGCACTCTGGCTGTATGCCATGCACGTGAAGCTGCGTTTCCCGCACGTCCTGGACAACGTTGCCATCGTGACACCCATTTGTGCGTGTGCCATCAGACTGGGCAACCTGATGAACTCCGAAATAATAGGTAGGCCGACGGACCTGCCCTGGGCGTTCATCTTCGAACGCGTCGATAGCCTTCCTCGCCACCCGGGACAGCTCTACGAGGCTATTTGCTACGCCATCTTCTTCATTGTTCATTGGGTGATTTACCGCAGGAAACCACAGCTCGTGGGCAGCGGTTTCTTCTTCGGACTCTGCCTGTTCCTTATCTTTACGAGCAGAATCTTCATCGAATACACGAAGGAAAATCAGGAGGCCTTCGAGGAGGGAATGCTCCTGAACATGGGCCAGTTGCTCTCCATCCCCTTTGTCGTGCTCGGTCTCTTCTGCATGATTAAGGCGCTGAGGAAGCAGACGTCGCCCAACTCATAATGCTCTTTCAGGCGATTTCCCGTGCTAAGTCATTCGACGTGGCACGTTAAGTTCGTTAAATATTCATGAATATTTAATTAAATGGTCATGAATATTTAATTAAATGGTCATGACCATTTAATCAACTCGCTTTGTTATGTTGAGTAACTCGACATGGAAACTATACCTTCAAGCGCAGTTGAAACGAGAGATCGTGCTTGTTTGGACTGAGGATTCGCTGCAGTCCTGAACCTATCTCGTCGCGGTCGAAGTAGTGGAGCAGGCTGTAACGTCCCTCGAGCCAAAGCTTCTCGTTCTTGCTTTTCCAACGGCAGGTCAGGACGCCCAGCATGCCGTGACCATAATATGAACTTGACGAAAACGTACTGTACAAAGCTGGCGACTGCAGATAAATGCGGCTGAGGTAGTCGTCGGTGTTGAAGTAACCGAGCTGCGCATTGAGGGTCAGGTTCGGCTTCGGCAGCAAGTATCGGGCGTTTTGGCTCACCAAGAAGCCGTTCCTGCCCAAGACATTGTGGTAATAACCCGTTGTCTGGAAGCGCATTTTGTTTCTCACCTCGTACGTCCACCCGAGTTTGACGCGGTGATGCGGCTCCATGATATCGCCATTTTCCTTGCGCTTGAACTGATAACGAGCCAGCAGAACATGCCGGCGCGAAATGTTGTAACTGCCCTGCAGGTAGAACTCCTGACCCGTGCTGCCGTGCGTCATCCGATAGCGTGGCCAGGGATGATGGAAGAAGTCGGCATAAGCGATGAGTTGCAAGCCAGCATAAGGCTCCGCTTGCAGGTGCACTAGGACGCCGCTTTCGTTCTGCGAATTGCTATTCTCGGCCAGCGAACTGGCATAAAACGAGTAATACTGATAGGCGTAGAAGCGCTGTACGGCGGAGAGGATATAGTTCTTGCTGATGTTCCACGACGCGCGATTGATGGTCGCCCAGCCGCCTCCGGCAGTGCTGTAGGCAGTCTCTCCGGCAAAAGTAAGGCGGTAGCGTGTGTAGCCGTAGTTCAGTCCGGCCACTCCGAAGCTATTGCCCTTCGGATAAATCGCCCTGTATTGTTGGGTGCCGGGGTTGAGGTCGCGACTGAACTTCTGCCAGTAACCCGTCGCTCCCAGGTGGAGACCTTTATTGTACCAGGCAATGTTGCCGCCCACGACGGCACTCCCTACGTTCCGCCGTCGCTCCCATTCCGATGCCGTTCGATGGTATCCGTCGGTCCGCAAGGTCTGCACTTCGCCCCCACTCGTCAGCGTGGCATCGCGCTTTCGGTACGAGCCGAAGGTGCTCAACTTGAGGTGCTTGGACAGAGACAGCGTGACGGCTGCGCCGCGGAGGAAGTTCGTCTCGTCCATCCCAGCCATCGGTCTGATGCCACCTTGCGTTTTGAGTGGCGGCGTGCTCTTGCTGTTCCAAGTGCTTCCGCCCAGCACCAAGCCCTCGCCAAACCCGATGCGATAGTCGCCCACTACTGCCTTGTCGAGGATGCCGACGTCGTGCAGCATGGCATACGCCCCGTAGCTGTCGTAGAATCGCTCGCCCGCGTCTTTCTCCACACGCAGTCCCGCCTGAAAGTGTCTGCTATTGCCCAGCTGATAACGGATGCGGTGGTAGAGCGGGTCGCCACGATAACCGTTCTCCTGCTGCTGCCCTACCCTATAATACAAAGGTATGTCGAGGCGCGACGAGAAGTCGTGGCGGAGGTGACTGAACAGCCTTTTGTCGGTCTCTTGCTGTTGCGGCTCGGCATACGTGAAGAGGGAAAGCCACCTGCGCGTCATGTCGTCGATGAGCGGCACCAGTCGCAACTCGGCCAACGTCTGCAGCTGTCCGTGCAGATAAATGTAGGCGTGAATCTGTTCGATCTGTGCCTCAGACAGAAACGGCAACTGCAGAAAATCCTCCACAGTTGCCGTGTTTATGTTCAGGGGATGCTCCGAAAGCTCCTTCAACTCCTGCAGATGCAGCTGAAGGTCCTCTTCTTCTGCCCGCTCCACATCGCTTGTGTACTCCTCTACGAAGTCGTCCCAATCATACTTCTGCGCAACTAAGGAAGAAGCGAGAAGCATGAAAAAGAGGAACAAAAGCAGGCGCATCTTACTTCCTATTTCTTTATAGTATACGTTCCGGCCTGATATTCCTTCGAGGTTGTCTCGCCAGGAAGTGTGACGGTAGCTGTGGCGCCTTTCGGGATGGTGAATTTCCATATCCAGTTATTGCCGCTGTATCGCCACTCGCTCTTGATAGTGCCGGCTGCCGACTTGTACTCTGCTTTGAGATGCCCCAGCCTCTTGTCGGGCACGGGCTTCATGATGATGTGCTTGAAGCCTGGCTGCGTCGGGTCGGCAGCAATGCCGGCGGCGGTCTCCCAAAGCCATTCGCAGACGCATCCGTAAGCATAATGGTTGAAGCTGTTCATGCCGCGCGGACCCATGCCCTTGTCCACAGTGTACGAGTTCCAACGTTCCCAGATGGTCGTTGCGCCGTTATCGACGGAGTAGAGCCACGACGGGTTCTTGTGCTGGAAGAGGAGCTCGTAGGCGATGTCCTGCATGCCGTTCTCGGTGAGGGTCTGCATGAGGATGGATGTGCCGAGGAATCCTGTCTGCAGACAATTGTCGTGTTCCTCGAAGTTCTTGCGGAGGCGGGCAATCATGGCGTCCTTCGCAGCCCCCTGAAGCAGGTTGTTCTTGAGGGCGAAGAGTGCCGGCGTCTGCATCGTATTGAGGATGTCGAGCTTGAACGTGCCGTCGGCATTGAGGAAGTTATCAAGGATATAAGCTTTTGCTTCAGCCAGCATCTTGTCATAATAAGCGGCGTCTCGACCTGTGGCACGTGCCATGTCGGCCATCATGCCTGCATCGATTGCCCAATACGACGCGCTGAGGTAGTTCCAATAGACTATCGTCTCGGGCTTCGGCTTACCGTTCTCGTGGCTGCGACCACTGCTGCTCTCCAGAGGTTCGTAGCTCAACCAGTCCGCCCATTGGTAGTTAGTGTTCTCTCCCAGCATGACGTTGTGGTCGTACTTGGTCTCGTAAACATGTTCCATGAAGCGGTTCATCGACTCCCAATTCTCGTTGACAATGTCTTTGTCGCCAAACTGTTTCCACACCGCCCAAGGCACAATGATGCCGGCATCTGCCCAGCCGACTCGCATCATGTCGTTGTTGCCTTTGCCATCGCCTGCCCCATATTGAGCGAGAGGTGCGACGCCCGGGAAGGCGCCGGTAGGCGACTGCGTGTCCCTCATGTCGCGCATCCACTTATGGAAGAAGCGGTCTGTGTTGGCGAAGAACGTTCCGGTCTCCGTGAAGACCTGCGTGTCGGCCGTCCACCCCAGGCGTTCATTGCGCTGGGGACAGTCCGTCGTGACCGACAGATAGTTGGAGCGTTGGCCCCATACCGTGTTGGAGATGAGCTTGTTGATGTCCTCGCTACCCGTCGTGATAGTGCCTGTCTCCAATTCTTTCGTGATGGAAGAGACGGGGATGGACTTGATGCTGCGAATCGTGACCTCGTCCGTGGCCGTAACCGACACGAAGCGGTAGCCGTAGAAGGTGCTGCGGGGAGTGAACGTCACGAAGCCTTTATTGTCTGCAAACGTGTAGCGAAGCAGCATTCCAGTGTCCGGAATACGCAAGTTCAAGCGGTGCGTGCTGCCTTCCGGCCCGTCCATGCCGCGACTCTTTGCGCCGTTGCCGTCGTTCAGAAGCTCGCTCGGCAGGCAAGTCAGCACGGTGCCTGCCTTTGCCTTAAACTCGAAAGCGGGTACTGCGGAAGCATTCTGGCCGAAATCCACCACGAGTGTCTCGCCCGGACGAACCGTCATGGGCTTGCCCGGAGCGAACTCCTCGACGATGTTCACCTTGCCGAACTGGTCGTCGGTAGCGCCTGTCGTGCCTTTCCAAGTGTAGGCCTTGACGGGAGACAACGCGAGGTCCCAACGATGATATATCTCTGCGCCATCGGTCGCCCACACCTTGCCGGGGAACTCCTCATTGATTTCCGGGGTCGAGAAGCTTGCTGCGTTCGTCCAACCTTGCGGCTGACGGGCATCATAGTCCTCGCCGTCGAAGATGGCGGCATGCGTCACAGGACCTGCTACACCTGCCTTCCAGTCCTTCAGGTTCGTGGGGAAATACTCCTCGCTGCCGTCTGTGTAGGTCAACATAAGCACACCTCGGAAGGCAACCTTCTTGCCGACCATGCCCTGATGACCCCAAGGGGTGATAATCTTGTCTGCCCACCAACCCGGAACCACCTGCACGGCCAACTCGTTCTGCTGTCCTGCGCCTTTGTTGAAGGCCTTCGTGATGTCGTAAGTAAAGCTGTACTTCGTCTTCTCGAAGTGCGTGAAGCCGGGCTTCAAGACCTCGTTGCCGACCAGCTGACCATTGATGTAAAGCTCGTAGGTGCCCAGGGCGGTGGTCTTCCAGACAGCCCTCTTCACCTTCTTCGCATTACGAGGATTGCTGACGAACCAGCTTGCGCCGTCGGCCGCCCTTGTGCCATCCTTCACTTCACCCGTGACAACCTGCGCATCCTTGGCGCTTATCCAGGCCGATTCGTTCCACGGCCCAACCAAATGATAGTCGATGAGTTCGCCGACTGTCCCTTGTGCGTTGCAGGCAAGAGCTGCCCACATCATGCCTCCAAAAAGGGAGGCTTTCAGAATCTTCAATGAGTTGTTCATAATTATCTAAAGTTTAGTTTTTATTCTCGATTTGTTGCGTCGATTCATCCAATACGAGGACAAAGGAAGCGAATTTTATTATAATAAGGAATAAAGAACTGCCTTTTTTATGTAACTATTTGTCACGCCAGCGATTTTCCCTCTTTCCTTGAGGTCTCGGAGCTGGCCAAGTATTCCGCAAAGACACGCGCTGCACTCTCGACCTTGCGGGCACAAGGGCGAACGCGATAGTACTCGGCGTTGCGTTCGTCGGGCTGCGATGTGTTGGTCTCTGCTTTGACGCCGTTCATCTGTAACAATTCGGCACAAATGATGCTGCCGTTCCTCTGGCGGAACGTCTCGAGGAGTTCGCGTACGAGCTGATAGCAAGCAGCCTTCCCCTCACGGTCCTCGCCCCGCGTCTGGCCTTTCTCCAAGCCCGCCAGAATCACCAAAGCCGAGCACGCGCCACACATCATCCGCATCCTTCCCACGCCTCCGCCGAAGCCGGCACTCACCCTGAGCGCCATCTCTTCGTCCAATCCGTAGAGGTCCGAAAAGGCACAAACGACGCTTTGGCAGCAGCCGTAGCCCTGCATAAAGAGTTCCACCGCTCGCTGAATGCGGTCTGACGAGTCAATTTCCTGAGTCATGTTGTTTGCATAGTCGCGACAATTCAATTGCACGGTCGCGACGATGCAATTGCACGGTCGCGATGATGCAACGAATTAAGCACGCGATGTTTTTTGATTCGATATATATCGTTCAGTCATTCCACCTGTTTAGTTGCTTCCTTTGACGAGTTTCTTGATGTCGTTCAGCTTGCTGAGAGCCTCGAAGGGAGTGAGGTTGTTGATGTCCAGGCCGAGTATCTCGTCGCGAATCTGGCAGAGGACGGGGTCGTCGAGCTGGAAGAAGTTCATCTGCACGCCGCTGTCTGTTGTCCGTTGTCGCTTGTCTGTTGTCCCTAGTTGCTGGTGGTTGACGGCTCCCTCGAGCTCCTTCAGGATGACGTTTGCCCTGGCAACAATGGCCCTGGGCATGCCTGCGAGCTTCGCCACATGTATGCCAAAGCTGTGCTCCGACCCGCCACGTTCCAGCTTGCGAAGGAAGATGACCTTCCCGTCGACCTCCTTCACGCTCACATTAAAGTTCTTGATGCGGGCGAAGTTGCGTTCCATCTCGTTCAACTCGTGGTAATGCGTGGCAAAGAGCGTGCGGGCGTGACCGCGATTGTTCTCGTGGATGTACTCCACGATGGCCCATGCAATCGAGATTCCATCGTAGGTGCTCGTGCCTCGTCCCAGTTCGTCGAAGAGCACCAGACTGCGTTCCGAGAGGTTGTTCAGGATGCCTGCCGCCTCGTTCATCTCAACCATGAAGGTACTCTCGCCGATGCTGATGTTGTCGCTTGCCCCGACACGCGTGAAGATCTTGTCAACGAAACCGATGCGCGCACTCTCGGCCGGCACGAAGCTTCCCATTTGAGCGAGGAGCGTGATGAGTGCCGTCTGACGGAGCAAAGCACTCTTACCAGCCATATTCGGGCCGGTGATGATGATGATTTGCTGCGTCTGGGTGTCGAGAAAGACGTCGTTCGCGATGTATCTTTCCCCGACGGGAAGCTGCTTTTCGATAACCGGATGACGCCCTCCATGTATGTCTATCACGTCGCTGTCATCGACAATCGGACGGATGTAGCGGTTCTCCTGAGCACTTTGGGCGAAGGAAAGGAGGCAGTCGAGCTGGGCGAGGAGCGAAGCGTCCTTCTGTATGGGAGCTACATAAGCTGCCAAAGCCGTAATGAGACGGTCGAAGATTTGTGCCTCGAGGCTGAGGATGCGTTCCTCCGCACCCATAATCTTGTCCTCGTACTCCTTGAGTTCCTGGGTGATATAGCGTTCTGCCTGGGTCAATGTCTGCTTGCGAATCCAGTCGGCAGGCACTTGGTCCTTGTATGTGTTGCGCACCTCGAGGTAGTAGCCAAACACGTTGTTATAGCCAATCTTAAGGCTTTGGATGCCTGTTGCCTCTATCTCTCTTTGCTGCATCTCCAGCAAGTAGCCCTTGCCTTGATAGGCTATCTTGCGCAACTCGTCGAGCTCCGCATCCACACCATCCATGATGACACCACCGTTTGCAACCAGCAGGGGGCAGTCGGGACGCACTTCGCGAGCTATCCTGTCGCGTATCTCGGCACAGAGATCAAGCTGCCCGCCTATCTCGCGAAGCGTGCCGTCTTCGCTGCCCTGACATATCTGCTTGATGGGTTCAACTGCCTGCAAAGCCACTCGCAGCTGCACGATGTCACGCGGGGAGACACGTCGGGTGCTGACTTTCGATATGATGCGCTCGAGGTCGCCTACTGTCTGGAGTTGCTCCAAGACAGCGTCTCTAGTGTCGGGATTGCGGAAGAAGTTCTCAACGACATCTTGCCGCTTGCCAATCTGGACAGGGTCTTTCAGGGGGAACAGCATCCAGCGATGCAACATGCGGGCACCCATCGGAGTGACTGTCTTGTCGATGACGTCGAGGAGCGAAATGCCGCCCTCGTTCATGCTGCCCACGAGTTCGAGGTTCCTGACGGTGAACTTGTCGAGACGCACGAAGCGGTCTTCCTCGATGCGACGCAAAGCCGTGATGTGTCCGAGCAGTTGGTGCTGCGTCATCTCCATGTATTGCAGGATGACGCCGGCTGCCACGATGCCGCTCTGGAGGTGCTCCACGCCAAAACCCTTCAGGTTCTTCACCTCGAAGTGGCGCAGCAGTTTCTCCCTCGCGGTCTGTTCCGTGAAGGCCCAATCATCGAGCTCGAAGGTGACGTAACGTGTGCCGAAGCTTCCCTCGAACATCATCCTTTTGCCACGCTCGTAGAGGACTTCCTTCGGGGCAAACGATGCCATGAGGCTCGCGATGTACTCCGTCGTGCCTTCCGTCACGAGGAACTCGCCGGTGCTGATGTCGAGGAACGACATGCCGCAAGCCTGCTTACCGAAGTTTATCGCGCAGAGGAAGTTGTTCTCCTTGTGGTTGAGCACCGTGTCTGCCATCGTCACACCAGGCGTCACCAGTTCTGTGATGCCTCGCTTGACGAGTGTCTTCGTCAGTTTCGGGTCTTCGAGTTGGTCGCAGATAGCAACTCTCTTGCCAGCCCTGACGAGCTTCGGCAGGTAAGTATCGAGGGCGTGATAGGGGAAGCCGGCCATCGCGGTGCTTTGCATGACACCCGACTTTCCGTTGTTCCTATGGGTAAGCGTGATGCCAAGAATCTCCGAAGCAATCACCGCATCGTCGGCATACGTCTCGTAGAAGTCGCCACAACGGAACAGTAGCAACGCCTCGGGGTGCTTCGCCTTGAGGTCGTAGAACTGCTTCATCATCGGTGTCAACTGCTCTTGTGCCATAGCTTGTTTTCTTTTTGTTGCCTGCAAAGATACACATTTTTGCTGACATCATCAATCTTTTCATTTGGAATTTGTTGTTAGGATGCGTTATTTTGAATAGAAAAGTCAGACGAAAGAGAAGATGAGGGCTAACGAGTCCGTTCAGTTTATTTGTCCCATCATGCTTTATTTCAAGGTAAATTTGTAAATATTCTTCTTCTCACGACGCTTTCTGACAGCATTTTTTTGAGTTTCTGGCACTTTGGAACCCAAAAGGAAAAAGAAGGGCTCAAATTAAATAGACTTTGATTTTCAACAGGTTACAAAACCAAGTTTTGAGGCATCATGTTAAGAATATATCAGGTTTATTTACTTAACCGATAAACCAAGCATAGTTTTCAGTAAAAATCGGTGTGGAAAGTCACCTCATTCATTAGGCCGAATTTGCTAACGAGGTACAGGGGATTTGCAAATTCGCTGTAGGGCGTTGAAAAAGACACCGTGCTGCGTTTGCAGACGTGGCACTTTACGTCGCATCATTTTGTCGTGATTTTTCCACGTTTCACACAAGGCTTTCCAACAAATAGGATGGAAGAAATTCCTGATATCAACGTTCAATCTCGATTAAAAGTCGTACCTTGACCTGCGGTCGAGCTACGCTCTTCGCTTAGAAAAATAAAGAAAAACTTTCGTTTCCCTTTTGTATTTCGCGCGCTTATTCGTACCTTTGCAGCCAAATTCACAAGTCATGGCTATACTTCTTAACATAAGTCGTTGGCTCGCACGATACACGAGCGCGTTCATTATTCTGATTGCCGTCGTCAGTTTCATCTTTCCGAACACCTTCGCCTGGGTGCAGGAGGGACAAAGAGCATCCATCATTCTTGGCCTCATCATGCTGACGATGGGCTGCACGCTCTCCACCGAGGACTTCCGCATCCTGCTTTCCAGGCCCATCGATATACTGATAGGGAGCATCGCACAATACACCATCATGCCGCTTGTGGCGTGGACGTTGGCCAGGGCTTTCCACCTCGATCCGTTCATGACGGCAGGCATCATACTGGTGGGCTGCTGCCCGGGAGGCGTGAGCAGCAACATCATGAGTTTCCTTTGCAAAGGCGATGTGGCTTATAGTGTCGGCATGACAACCGTCAGCACCTGTCTTTCCTCCATCGTGACGCCACTTCTCGTCCTTTGGCTTGCAGGGGCTGAAATTGACGTGGATGCTTGGGGAATGTTCCAGAACATCTTGCTCGTGACACTTCTGCCCGTGACGCTTGGAGTGGCATTCAACTATTTCTTGGGCAAGCGAGAAGACTTCAAACTGATACAGGGCATCATGCCAGGCATAAGCGTGCTCTGTCTGGCGTGCATCGTGGGAGGCGTCATCTTCACAGTTCACCCGCAACTCCAGGCAAACGGGTTGCGTTTGATAGCTCTCACACTTGCCGTCGTGACCCTCCACAACGGCATAGGTTACCTGCTGGGCTACTTCGTGGGCAAGGCTTTCGGCTTCAACACAGCCAAACGCCGCACGTTAAGTATCGAGGTGGGCATGCAGAACGCAGGTATGGCGACTGTGCTCTCCCGCAACTTCTTTGCTTCCCCGGCCATCGTCGCAATGAATCCCATGGCTGCCCTCGCCGTGATTCCCTGTGCCATCTCTTGTGCCTACCACAGCATCTCCGGCACCTTGCTGGCAGGCTTCTTCACTTGGCAGGACGACCGTCGCCAAACTTAGCCGCAAAACGTCGCACTATGCGATTGCCATCGTCACACTATACGATTGGCAACGTCACACGTTAAGTTTGGAATTTACCCACGTTATGTTTTGCGACAAGTTTAGGCTCACCACAAATCATTCCTTTTCGATAACTACAAATAAACGTTGCATTACTACGAATAAACGTTAAATAAAGTTCGTGCGCGACCTTTTTATACATTTTCTCTGTGCAGCTTTCAAAAATTCTCCATTACTTTGCTTCAACAATCATAACAAAACTACCTAACTTATCAGATTATGGAAAAGTTGCTTTTTTCAAAGAGAATGGCTTGGAGGTTCCCGTTTCTTCTTTCTCTTGCTCTTCTTAGTTGTACAGACATGAAGCAGTCCTTCACAGAGACTGTAAACGGTGTGTCGTTCGAGATGGTGTATGTCAACGGCCCCATTTCAAGTTCAAAACAGCCGGAAGGCTTCTTCATCGGACAGACTGAGGTGACGCAAGAGTTGTGGGAAGCCGTAATGGGCAGCAATCCCAGCAGTTTCAAGGGAAAGGACAACCCCGTTGAGTACGTGAATTGGAGCGAGTGTCAGGACTTCATTGCAAAGCTGAACAGGTTGACAGGAAAAGCATATCGTCTGCCTACAGAAGCGGAATGGGAGTTCGCAGCTAATGGTGGGGAAAAGAGCCAAGAGTTTGAATATAGTGGTAGTGACGACATAAACGAGGTGGCTTGGAACTGGAACAATAGCGACAAAAAGACACATCCCGTCAAGACGAAAGCACCAAACGAGCTGGGAATCTACGATATGAGCGGAAACGTCTGTGAATGGTGCGAAGACATGACCTTGATCGATGACTCCATTCAAACTCGTGCGATTCGTGGCGGAAGCTGGTGGGTTGACGATGTTGACGCTTGCCGCATATCATGCAAACGAAGCTTGTGGCCGGACAATAATGACAATAACGTCGGACTCCGCCTTGCGCTCTAAACTTGTAGATAAGGAATTAGAGACGAAAGAGAGGCAAGCGATTCACCGCTTGCCTCTCTTTGTCATTAACTTTTAGCTTGGAGAAGACTTATTCATCCAACTTGATGCGGACGTTACGATACCATACGTCGTCGCCATGGTCTTGGAAAGCGATGTAACCACCGTCTTTCTGACCCTCGACAATCATCAGGTCGTAAGCTGCCGGGAACTCGCCTCCCTTGCAGAACTTGCTGCCGTCGAGCATCTCCTTCCACTTCGGAGTCCAGAGGTGATACTCCAGCACTTCCTCACCATTCTGGTAGTGCCATACGCTTCCCTTGAAGACGCGAATCTTCACGGTGTTCCATTCGCCATAAGGCTTAGCGTTCTGAGGCTTAGCGGGGATCATGTCATAGAGTGATGCTGCCTGACGGTTGCCGTCCTTACCCTGGTTGGCATCCTCGTGATTAGCATTGTCGAGCACCTGATACTCTGAGCAAGACTGCCAGATGGGCAGGTAGTTGCCGTCCTTGCCCTTAGCCTCTTGAGCCAGATAGAAAATGCCGGAGTTGCCGCCCTTGCTGATCTTGTACTCGCACTCGAAAGTGAAGTTCTTGAACTTATGAGCGAAAAGGAGGTCGCCGCCACCTTCAACCTGGGCTTCGCCAGTACCGCTACCAACGAGATGGATGCAGCCATCGGCATTCTCCCAACTTGTGGGAACAGCGTCCTGACCGTATCCGCGCCATCCGTCAAGGCTTGTGCCATCATAAAGTACATAGTAGCCGTCGGCATCCACCTTCAGCTGAGAGAGGTCGTACTGCTCGTTGTCGATGATGGTTGCACTGTCCTGAGGAGCATTCGGGTCTTGCTTCTCGACACAATTCTGGCAAGCTTCGCAGTCGCAATTACACTTCTTCTGACCGCAGCAAGCAGCCAGGAACATCGCTGCAAACGCAGCAACATAGATGATTGATTTCTTCATGTTAATGGGTTTTATGGGTTAAATAGGTTTAATGGGTTTAATGGGATTGTAGGTTCTCCCCTTTGGGGGAGTTAGAGGGGGGCTTTTACTTCCATCCGCTCAAGTCCTGCGGATTCTCGATTACTGAGGGAATCTTCTCGAAGATGGCTTTCCACTTGGCAGCATCGAACTTCGGGCGGCGGTCATAATAATAGACGCCATTCTTCTCTTGCTCAACGTCGGTGATCTGTGTGTAGCAGAAACCTGTGATGTGCTTGCAGGCGATGATGGCATCGACCTCTTTCTCGAGAATCTGGAAGAAGTCATCCTCGGTCTCGATCTGTGCGCCGTAGCCCCAGGAGTTGGCGCGCTCTTCCTTCGGTATCCAACCCAGCCCGCCGAATTCATCCAGCATGTAGGGCTGTCCATTATAGTTCGCGAGGTAATCCTTACCGCCCATATTGCGATAAGGCTCCACGCCGCTCTTGATGGTATGGTTAGCCACGAGACGATCATACTCACGGGTGTAGTCGTGGACACTCCAGATGTCTGTCTTGACGTGGGCATCGCCGCTGGCATCGTTGACGGGTCGCGTCGGGTCGATTGCCTTGGTGAGATTGTAAAGGTCATTGACGAAGCGGACATACACGCCGTCGCGAGCGCCCCAAGTCTCATTGAGAGGCGTCCACGTTACGATGCTCGGATGGTTGCGGTCGCGCACCACTTCGTCGGCCCACTCCGTGAGGAAGTTGCGAACGGCCTCTTCGTTGTTGACGTCCAAGCCCCAACTTGCCTGCTCTGCCCAACAGATATAACCCAACTTGTCGGCCCAATAGAAGTATCTTTCTTCGAAGACTTTTTGGTGGAGACGTGCGCCGTTGAAGCCCACAGCCTTGCTCATCTCGATGTCATGCTTGAGTGCCTCATCACTTGGCGCGGTCCAAATGCCGTCGGGATAGTAGCCCTGGTCGAGCACGAGGCGCTGGAAGTAGGGTTTATTATTGAGGTAGAAGTAGCCGCCTGCAAGGTGAATCTTGCGCATGCCTGCATAGGACTTCACTTCGTCCA